>CAYRBL010000198.1:2315-6571 GCA_964422385.1 uncultured Bacteroides sp. | reverse complement strand
AATTAGGTTTAGATTAGATTAATTTATTGTACTTTTGTATAATGAAAACAATAAAAGAAATACTTATCAGCAAAAGACTATTAAATCTATGTTTTTTTATTTTTATAAATTTCCTGGTTGTTGAAGGACAGAGCACAAAGCCACAGCAGGGCAAGAATATTAACGATAGTATTACAATAGTTTTAGAAAATAATAATATTACTGAATTAGATAAAATAGATACTTCAATTGAAAAAGTTTTAACAGTAGCAGAAGAAATGCCAGAGTTCCCGGGAGGAGTGGAAGAGATGTCAAAATATCTTCGTGATAATCTTAGTTATTCGATGTTTGATAAATATGGAGATTTTTCAGGAACAATATATGTTACTTTTATTGTAGATAAATATGGATTTATTAAAAATATAAAAGTTCTTAGAGGAGCTGGAGAAGAAAGCGATAAAGAAGTAGTGAAAATGATAAAAAATATGCCTAGATGGAAAGCAGGTAAACAAAATGGAGTGCCAGTTGCAGTTAGATATAATTTACCTATTAAAATTCATTTAAAATAATTTTAAAATTTAAATATTATGAAAACGATAAAAGAAATATTTGTTTGCTCAGGATTAGCATTCGCCACCCTATTAATATTGATAAGCTACCAATATGGGTGCAAACAAAAGAATCCATTAATAGAAGAAATTATTGTTGATGATCAAAACAAAAAGATTAATTATAATGACACCTTAATGTTTGCAGAAAAGATGCCAGAATATATAAAAGGAGATGATTCGCTTGCTAAATTTATTTATGAAAATGTAAAATATCCTCAAGAAGCAATAAAAGAAGAGGTTTCAGGAACAGTTTTTGTTGGATTTGTTGTTAATAAATATGGAAAGATAAGTAATATAAAAATATTAAGAGGGATAGGCTATGGTTGTGATGAAGAAGTAATAAGAGTAGTAAAAATGTTACCTGATTTTATACCTGGATCACAAGATAGTATACCTGTAGCAGTACATTATAATTTACCTGTAAAATTTAATTTAGATAGTAAGAAGAAATAAAAATTAATAAAACAATAATAAATATACTAAAACTTTTAATAAAACGTTTCGTAATTCAGTAAAAAATACTAATTTTGCAAAATGATTAAGAAAGCCTTATATTTATTAGCTATAATAATTCTAGTTCAACTAACATCCTGCGGAGGTTATCAGAAATTACTTAAAAGTTCGGATAGTAAACTTAAATACGAAGCAGCTGTAAAGTACTACGAAAGTCATGATTTTTATAGAGCACTTCAACTATTTGATGAAGTAATATCTGTTTACAGAGGGAAAGAACAAGCAGAGAAAATACATTATTATTATGCCTATAGCTATTATGGACAAGGCGATTATGTAATGGCTAGCTATCATTTCAAGAACTTTTCAAGAATATTCCCAAATAGTAAATACACTGAAGAATGTTTATATATGGGAGCCTATTGCAAATATTTGGATTCAGCTCCATACAGTCTTGATCAATCGAGTACTTACGAAGCTATGAAAGAATTACAGTTGTTTATTAATTATTATCCACAAAGTAAAAGAGTGGAAGATGCCAATAAATTAATAGATGATTTAAGATTAAAACTAACTACAAAAGCTTTCGAAACAGCACAGATGTACTATAAAACCGAAGCATACAATTCGGCACAAATTGCATTCAAAAATGTTTTGAAAGATTTCCCTGAAACTGCTTTTAAAGAAGAAATCCTATACTATATATTAATGTCGGATTTTTATTATGCAAAAAATAGTGTGGATTCTAAAAAACAAGAACGCTTTCAAAATGTTGTTAAAGCCTATGGCGAGTTAATGACAAATTATCCCTCTACAAAACATAAAACAGAAGCCGAATCAATATTAAAAGAAACGCAAACAGAATTAGTAAATAAATAATAATACATTATGGACTATAAGAAAATGAAGGTTGAAACAACTGCAGTAACCAGAAACGTTACTGATTTCATAAGAAAGACGAACAATATTTATGAAACAGTTTCTATTTTAACAAAACGTGCTAATCAAATTTCTTTAGAAATGAGAGAAGAACTACATGGTAAAATTCAGGAGTTTTCGACAGGTAATGATAATCTGGAAGAAGTTTTTGAGAATAGAGAACAAATCGAAATAACAAAACATTACGAAGCTTTACCAAAACCTACTCTTATTGCAGTAAGTGAGTTTTTGTATGATAAAATTTACTATAGAAATCATATAAAAGAAGCTACAAAGAATCAATTCTAATTCTTTTTTAAAGAATAAGGCATAAACAATTTAGGATGTTTATGCCTTTTTTATTTAAATAAACAAAAATGCTAAAGGGAAAAAAAATCTTATTAGGAATAAGTGGAGGAATTGCTGCTTATAAATCAGCATACTTAATAAGATTATTTATTAAATCCGGAGCAGAAGTAAAGGTAGTTACTACCCAAAACGCTTTACAATTTATAACAAAAGTTACCCTCGAAACGCTTTCAAAGAATAAAATATACGATAATGTGTTCGGCGATACCAATGATTATTCAACTGAACATATAGCACTTACCGACTGGGCAGATATAATGGTAATAGCACCAGCAACAGCAAATATCATTGGGAAATTTGCAAATGGTATAGCTGATGATGCCCTCTCTACTACTTTTTTAGCGTTCAACAAGCCTGTATATATTGCACCTGCAATGAATACTAAGATGTATGCTAACTTTTCAGTTTTAAAAAATATACAATATCTAAAAGAAAATAATATTAAGTTCATAAATCCTGTGTCTGGAGACCTAGCTTGTGGTTATGAAGGAGATGGTAGGATGGAAGAACCAGAAAATATTATTGCTTTTATCGAACATAGTATAAAGTCTAAGAATTTTTTCAGTGGGAAGAAAATACTTATTACAGCAGGACCTACTTATGAAGCTATAGATGCGGTAAGATTTATTGGAAACCATTCTTCAGGGCAGATGGGATTTGCCTTAGCTGAAGCATTAGCTGATAATGGTGCTGAAGTGCATTTGGTAACTGGACCAGTAAGTCTTAAAACTAATAATTCGACGATAAAAAGATATGATATTGTTTCTGCACAAGAAATGTATGATAAATGTGTAGCAATATATCCTGAAGTTGAGATCACTATAATGGCTGCTGCAGTTGCTGATTACACAATAAGTAATCCATCTGAAAACAAACTTAAGAAAACAAAAACATCTTTAACCATAAACCTTGAACCTACAAAGGATATTTTGTCTGAATTGGGTAAAAAGAAAAAGAAAACACAGCTTTTAATCGGCTTTGCTTTGGAAACAGATGATGAAATAATTAATGCAAAAAAGAAAATACAAAATAAAAACCTTGATTTTATCGTTCTAAACTCATTAAAAGATAAAGAAGCCGGATTTAGATTTTCAACCAATAAGGTTACTATCATTAATAAAAACGGTGATACTGATACTTATGAGTTGAAAAGCAAAAAAGAAGTAGCAAATGATATCGTTGCTTATATAAAACAACATTATCTTTAAAAAATAAATATGCAAAAAACATTAATATTACTATTGTTATTTATATTACCACTTTTGGGTATATCTCAAGAGTTTAATTGTAGTGTACAGGTATCAGCACCAAGTGTTCAAGGTACTGATAAGACTCTTTATGATGATTTAAGGAAAACATTGTACGAATTTATTAATAATAAGACGTGGACAAACTATACTTTCAAACAAGAAGAGAGAATAGAATGTAGTATGCTTATTACTATCAATGAAAAGCTGGCACCTGATGAGTTTAAGGGTACAATTCAATTACAATTAAGACGACCTATCTTTAGAACTTCATATAACTCGGTAATGTTGAATTTTATTGATAAAGATTTTCAGTTTAAATATGTACAATCGCAAACAATAGAATACATCGAGAATACTTTTACAACTAATTTAGCAGCAGTAGTTGCGTATTATGTTAATATCTTTTTAGGAATGGACTTTGATACCTTTTCTCCAAGCGGAGGGACTCCTTACTATGAGAAAGCTCAAGCTATTGTAACTTCAGCTCAGTCTACTCCAGAGGCAGGTTGGAAGTCATTCGAGAGTCAAAAGAATAGATATTGGCTAGTTGAGAATTTATTAAACAATGCTTATTCTGGAGTACGTCAGGCTTTATATCAATACCATAGGTTAGGTTTGGATGGACTGTATGATAATATTGAAACAGGTAGGTCGGCTATTGTTGAATCTGTAGAAT
>CAYRBL010000198.1:0-2215 GCA_964422385.1 uncultured Bacteroides sp. | reverse complement strand
TTGCATTTATACATACAAAATTATGCTTTAATCGAAGAATTAAATATTGATTTTTCGGAAGGCTTTTCTGCTATAACGGGTGAAACTGGTGCTGGAAAATCAATTATTATTGGTGCTGTATCTTTAATATTAGGCCAACGTGCTGACAATGGTGTGCTACTTAATAAAGATAAGAAATGTATAATCGAAGGTTCATTCGATATAAAGAAATTAAAACTCGATGAATTTTTTAATGTAAATGAACTTGATTATGATACCCAATGTATCATTAGACGAGAGATTTCGCAAAACGGAAAGTCTAGAGCTTTTATTAATGATACACCTGTTAATTTAAATTTATTAAAAGATTTAGGTGATAAATTAGTTGATGTACACTCTCAACATACCACTCTTACTTTAAATAATTCTACTTTTCAGATGACTGTTCTTGATAATTTTGCAGGGAATGCAGATATATTGCAAGAGTATCAAAATAAGTATCATTCTTTTCTTAAAATTAAATCCCAACTTAAAGAATTAAAAGAAAAGGAGCACGAAAATAGAAGCAAACAAGATTATTTGCAGTTTTTGTTTAATGAATTGGAATCTGCTTCCCTTAAAGAAAAAGAACAGGAAACTATTGAGCAGGAATTAGAGGTTTTAAACAATGCAGAAGATATTAAATTAGGTTTGAATAAAGCTATATATGGACTGTCTTCTTCTGATATAAATATTCTTTCGCAATTGGCAGAAGTAAATGCTAGTTTTCAAAAATTAGCTCCATTTCATCCTCAGGTTAAAGAACTTTATGAGCGTTTAAACTCGTGTATAATCGAGTTGAAAGATATATTGAATGAGACAGAGTATTTAGAACAAAAAGTAGTTTCGGATCCTATAAGGTTAGATGAAATTAAAGCACGTCTTGATTTAATTTATCGTTTGCAACAAAAACATAATGTTCTCACAGTTGAAGAACTAATAACACTTAGTGAACAGTTTTCAGATGAATTATTACATTTTTCAACATTAGAAGATAAGATAAAAGAACTGGAGAATTCATATACTTTATATTTAGATAAGATTGAATTGTTATCCAAAAACATTTCGAAATCCCGCAAAGATGCTATTCCTAAATTAGAAAAAGAAGTAAATGCTATTTTAAATGAATTAGCTATGGCTGATGCTAAATTAAAAATAGATTTAAGCGATAATACTGATTTTAATCTTTCAGGTAAAAATAATATTTTATTTTTATTCAATGCAAATAAAGGGGGAGAGTTTAGAGAATTATCAAAAGTAATATCAGGAGGTGAACTTTCGAGGCTGATGCTTGCAATTAAATCAGTCATTTCTAAACAAAATATTTTACCAACTGTTATCTTTGATGAAATTGATAGTGGTGTGTCTGGAGATATTGCTGGAAAAGTAGGTAAGATAATGCAGAAAATGGGGGAGGGGATGCAGATAATTTCTATAACACATTTGCCTCAAATTGCTGCAAAAGCATCACAACATTATTTTGTTTCTAAGTCATCAGAAGGTAATTACACACGATCGATGATAAAAATGTTGGATAATGAAGAAAGAATTGAAGAGATAGCTAAACTACTAAGCAACGAAAATGTAAGTGAAGCAGCTTTAGCTACTGCAAAAGAATTAATGAAATAAAATTAGTAAATTTTGATTTAATAATTGATACCAAAACAATGAATAATTTATTAAAAGGGAAAAAAGGAATTATATTCGGTGCTTTAAACGATATGTCTATTGCATGGAAAGTAGCCGAAAAAGCCTATGAACAGGGTGCTGAATTTGTATTAACAAATACTCCGGTTTCTATGCGTTTGGGGGAAATTGATGAGTTGGCAGCTAAATGCAATACGATTGTTATACCTGCTGATGCAACTAGTATTAAAGATATTGAGAATCTTTTTGCCAAAACAATGGAAAGATTTGATGGTAAAATTGATTTCGTACTTCATTCAATTGGGATGTCGTTAAATGTTCGCAAAAAGCGTCCTTATGATGATTTGGATTATGATTATCTTCATAAAACATTAGATATTTCTGCTATTTCTTTTCATAAAGTAATGCAAGTGGCCAAAAAGATGGATGCGGTAAATGAATGGGGTTCTATTGTTGCTCTTTCTTATATTGCTGCTCAGCGTACTTTGTTTGAATATAATGATATGGCTGATGCTAAAGCTGCTTTGGAATCAATTGCGCGTAGTTTTGG
>CAYRBL010000197.1:0-6596 GCA_964422385.1 uncultured Bacteroides sp. | reverse complement strand
GACCACAAAGATAATAATAATTTTATTATGTTAGCACCATTATCTTAGGAGAGGGTTGGGGTGAGGTAAAAAAAAGGCTGCCTAAATAATAGGCAGCCTTTCTTTTTTGTATTTCTCCCTCTCCTAAGTGGAGAGGGCTGGGGTGAGGTTAAAAATTATTTCACCAAAGCAATATCAGTAACGTTAATCATCTCTTCAACGTAATGAAATTTCATACCCTCGATATAATCAGCTTTAATATCGTCTATATTCCGTTTGTTTTCTGAAGAAAGAATAATATCTGTAATGTTCGAACGCTTTGCAGCAAGTATCTTCTCGCGGATACCACCTACAGGAAGTACTTTTCCACGCAAAGTAATCTCGCCAGTCATAGCAATACTAGCTTTAATTTTTCTTTTGGTAAAAACAGAAGCCAATACCGTAAACATAGTAACTCCCGCCGAAGGACCATCTTTAGGTGTAGCTCCTTCAGGGACGTGAATGTGAACATTGGTCTTTTCAAAAACATCAGAAGATATGTTCAAATTCTCAGCGTGAGATTTAAGATATTCATAAGCAATAGTAGCAGATTCCTTCATCACATCCCCAAGATTACCAGTTAAAGTTAAACCACCTTTGCCTGCACTTAAACTCGCTTCTACAAATAATATTTCACCACCAGCAGCAGTCCATGCAAGGCCAGTAGCCACGCCTACCATATCTTTAGCAAGCAAACTATCGTGTGTAAACATTGGTATACCCAATATCTTTTCAATGTCAGCTTTATTTAATGTTTTGTTATAATCTTCTTTGCTTGCAATAAATCTTGCTCTGTTGCGAATAACCTTAGCAATACTTTTCTCCAACTGACGCACCCCTGATTCACGGGTATATTCCTCAACTATCTTAGTTACTACTTCGGTAGAGAACTTAAGTTGGGTCTTTTTTATACCATGATCTTTTAATTGTTTTGGGATAAGATGATTCTTTGCAATCAATATTTTCTCTTGCATAATATAACCATCCACATCTATAACCTCCATCCTATCGCGCAAAGCAGGATGAATAGTAGATAAAGTATTAGCAGTAGCTATAAATAAAACCTTGGAAAGATCGAAACTTTCTTCAAGGAAATTATCATAGAACGCTATGTTTTGCTCAGGATCCAATACCTCCAACAAAGCAGCAGCGGGATCTCCATTAACATTCATACCAATAATCTTATCAATCTCGTCTAACACAAACACAGGATTAGCCGACTTAACCTTACGCAAATTCTGGATAATACGCCCAGGCATAGCGCCAATATAGGTCTTACGATGCCCTCTTATTTCGGCTTCATCCCTTAAACCACCCAAGGACATGCGCACATATTTACGACCTAAAGCACGTGCAATAGACTTACCTAATGAAGTTTTGCCAACACCAGGTGCACCTACCAAACATAAAATTGGAGCTTTCATATCACCCTTTAATTTCAGCACAGCCAAATGTTCGATGATGCGTTCCTTTACTTTATCGAGCCCTGTATGATCTTCGTCTAATATTTTCTGAGATCTGTTTAAATCAAAATTATCTGTGGTAAATTCGTTCCATGGAACGTCGATTAATACATTAAGATAATTCATCTGCATCGAGTAATCTGGCGAAGCTGGATTGATACGCATTAGTTTCTTAAGTTCTTTTTCAAAAACAGCTTTAACTTCAGCAGTCCATTTCTTTTTAGCAGCCTTATCTTTTATTTCATTTATTTCTTGTTCGCCAGGATTACCACCCAATTCTTCTTGAATAGTTTTTAATTGCTGACTAAGGAAATAATCTCTTTGTTGTTTATCAATATCAACCTTTACTTTATTCTGAATTTGATTCTTCAACTCAAGCAACTGAAACTCGTTAGCAAGAGAAGCAAGCACCATATTAGCCCTTTGAGTAAGATCGGAAACCTCTAATAGTTTTTGTTTTTCTACAATATCTATATTAAGATTAGAAGAAATAAAGTTAACTAAGAAATGAGGACTTTCGATATTCTGAATAGCAAAAGCAGCATCAGAAGGCATGTGCGGAGACATCTTTATAATCTGTATCGACAAATCTTTTAAAGAAGAAATAAGTGCATTAAAGTTCTTATCTTTCTTTGGCTTTTCATTAGGTCCATATTGTTTTACCTCAGCCTTAAAATAAGGATCAGATTGAATAAGATTACCCAATTCGAAACGCTTTTTGCCTTGTAATATAATGGTAGTACTACCATCAGGCATCTGAAGTGTTTTGATTAAATATGCAACGGTACCTACTTTATAAAGATCATCATAAGTAGGATCTTCCTGGTCTTTGTCTTTTTGAGCAACTACTCCAATAAGCTTATCATTTTTATAAGCTTCTTTAATTAATTTTATTGATTTATCACGGCCTACAGTGATAGGTATCACCACTCCGGGAAACAATACATTATTCTTTAAAGGTAATATTGGTAAAATATCAGGGATAGCTTCAGCATTCATTATCTCTTCATCTTCGGAAGACAACAAAGGGATAAATTCAGCATTCTCATCCATAATATCAGAAAGTGAAAATAAATTATTTTTCGACATATATAAGGTTAAATTAGTCTAGTAAAGTTATAGAAACAATTATTATAAATAAATGTTTTCTGAGAAGATTAAAACAGTAATATTCGATTAAAGTTGTCTGTTTTTATGTGTCATCATAAAGATTGCAGTCAATATTCCTTGCTCCATTTCGTCAAACTCTAATCCTCTCCTATCATAAACTCTTGTGGCCACTTTTATAGCTTTTCTAATATCATAAGTAGAAAATCCACTAACACCACCCCAGGTAAATGAAGGAATAAAATTGCGTTGGAAACCTGATCCAAATACATTCGCATTAACACCAACAACAGTGCCAGTATTAAACATAGTATTGATACCACACTTAGAATGGTCGCCCATAATCAAACCACAAAACTGTAGCTCTGTATTAACAAAAGTTTGATCTGTATAATTCCATATCTTCACATCTTCATAAGTGTTTTTAAGGTTAGATGTATTGGTATCAGCACCAAGATTGCACCATTCACCAATAACAGAATTACCTAAGAAACCATCGTGAGCTTTGTTTGAATATCCAAAAATAACAACATTATTCAACTCCCCTCCTACTTTGGAATGAGGGCCAATGGTGGTTGCTCCATATACTTTAGCACCCATCTTTACAATAGCGCCTTCGCACATTGCAAATGGTCCACGCACCATTGATCCTTCCATTATTTCTGCATCTTTTCCTATATAAACTGGGCCAGTTGTTGCATTAATAATTGAGAATTCTACCTTAGCTCCTTCTTCTATAAATATATTTTCAGCACCTGCTACTTTATTAGTATCACTTAATTTAGCCGAAGTTCTGCCTGCTGTAATAAGTTTAAAATCGTTTTTAATTTCTTCATCATTAAATGAAAATATTTCCCAAACATTATTCAACTTAGTAATGATAGCTTCCGATTCTATTTCTTGCATAACTGAAGATACATCATCACCAAGATTGTCGATATCTTCTTCTTTTAGATTTACAGCAACCATATAGTCGGCAGAGCTCAAAGCGTGATTAGGTTTAAGAGCTTTTATCTCTTCAACTAAAGTTTTATTAGGAATAACTGAAGCATTAATCAAAATATTATTAACTGCTCTAACCATTGGAAACTTTTCACCTAAATAGGATTCAGTAAGGGTAGATGTTTTGCAGCCAAGATAGTGTTCCCATTTCTCTCTAATGGTTAAAATACCTATGCGAATATCAGCAACTGGTCTGGTAAATGTGAAAGGCAAAAGATTTATGCGGGTCGAATCGTCGAATAATATGTAATTCATAAATGATTATTTTTAATTTATTATAACTGTATAAACAACTTAAAAACGTAAGTGTTTACACAAAATACTGACATCAAAATTATAAAATAAATTGGAGTAAACTAATTAAAAATACAAAACTTTTGAACAATGGAATGCTGATAAGTTTAAACAAAAAAAGCTCTTTGAAACAAAGAGCTTTTTTTATACTTTTTAAAGAGTATAGAGTATTTATTAGTTACTTCTATTCTCGAAATGTTTTTGATACTTGTTTTTGAATTTATCAATACGTCCAGCAGTATCTACAAGCTTAATCTTACCTGTAAAGAATGGATGAGATGTATTTGATATTTCAAGTTTCACTAATGGGTATTCTTTTCCATCAGTATAAACAATAGTTTCTCTACTATTAACTGTCGATTTAGTCAAAAACATAGAATCGTTGGAAATATCTTTAAATACAACGAATCTGTAATCTTTTGGATGAATGTCTTTTTTCATATTACTTGTATGCTATTATTACTGTGTACACTATTTTGGGAGTGCAAAATTAGATAATTTTTATTAATTAACAAAATTAATTTATAAATAATTTCATAAATAATGTTTCCTTTACAATTTTACAAGGAAATCCATCACGTCTACTCCATCGGCATAATCAGAAAGACCAGGGCTTTGAGTACCTCCAAAACGTATTGCATCCTCAAAATTTGCATCATTTGAAACTACACATTGAATAGCTTCTTTATTTATATCAATATAGTTTTTTACATCTTCCAAAGATTTATAATATTCGAAATGCACTACCGAAACAGGTGATGCTATAGCAGAATCTTCTTTCAAAATCATAAAACCAGTATCATAAAAAGGTTGTTGGTTAAGGATGTAAATTGATTTATTATAATTAAAATTATTTGTATACTTATTATTATATACTGCATCATTATATTTGAGCATTGAATTTATTAATAAATCCAGATTATATCCTACAGGGATAAATATTTTAGATACATTTCGACATCCTAAACCAAAATATGTAAAAATATCCTTGCCTAATTCACTGAGTTCTTCAGTAGTTTCTGCGCCATTTAAAACTGCTATACTATTCCTATTCCTTCTTATTATATGAGGATACTTATTAAAATAATATTCAAAATAACGCGACGAATTATTACTTCCAGTTGCGATAACAGCATCTAAATTGACTTTGAGATTCTCAACAAAAACGATGCAATCCTTGAATTCGGGTTCTATTTCTATCAATTTTTCGGCAATTGCTGGCAATAAATATTTATCATCGGAAGATAATTTAGCCAAAATTCTATTACCCGACATCAACACATAAAAGAAATCGTGAAAGCCTACCAAAGGAATATTGCCAGCCATAATCACCCCAACATTTTTTATTTTGTCGGAGCTATTAATATATGGTGCATATTTGCGCAACCAGCCATCGATTTCCTCTTTTTTTATGCTCTCCGCAATCGCCTTTATTGAATTTTCTATACTTTCTTTGCTAAACCATCGATTATTTATTACAGATAATTCAACAGCATCAAAAATATTTTTATCTTTTTCACTATTTACAGTCTCCTCATTATTAAATAAATCTAAAAGATAATGAGATAATTTTTCAAAAGCTTCAATTCTTTTTTCTTGTAACATGATATTTTTATTTACATTTGCTAAAACTTTGCTAAAATAAACATTAAAACAATATCGTTATATAAAAAATTAATAATAATAACATTTGAATCTTAAAACACTATTTATCACTGCCATTTTTTTTCTGAATCTTTCTTTTTTGAAAGCTCAGGACTCTTATTCTTTTCGTACGTATGAAGATTCATTAAGGTCTTTAATCAATGTAGTTCAGAGAGGTGCGAACGATAATGTGAAATTTGAGGCTAATGAAAAGTTAATTTTATTGTTTGAAGAAGTTTTAGCTACCAAAAAATCCTTCGATTATCCTTTCGATTCTCTAAAATCTATCTCAAATCTTATTTCTCCCGACAAAAGGTTTCGTATTTACACTTGGGCCATCGTTAAAACTGATGGTATTTACAACCAGTACGGCTTTATTCAGGTGTATAATAATAAGAAAAAAAAGTATGATTTTTATAGTTTAAATGATAAATCTGAGGACATACAAGCGGCTGAATTTCAAATCCTAGACAATCAGAATTGGTTTGGGGCAATGTATTATAAAATATTGCATAACTCAACCGACAATAATGAATATTACACCCTTTTGGGTTGGGATGGAAATGATGGTGTTTCGTACAAAAAGGTGATAGATGTCTTAACTTTTAAGGCTAATAGTAAGCCTTTTTTTGGTTCTGCTATTTTTAGAAAAGGGAAAGATAAACCACGTAGAATTATATATGAATATTCGGCGCAAGCCATTATGACTTTGAGATACGAAGTGCAACAATATAACATCAAAGAACGCCTAAAAAAACCAGTTAAAGGCAAGCATTTTGATATTGTAACCAAACGAACTGAGATGATAGTTTGCGATAGATTAGTACCTTTAAGTCCTAATTTGGAAGGGCAGCGCCAGTTTTACGTACCCGAAACCAATGTGTTTGATGCTTTTATTTTTGATAATGGTAAGTGGACTTTTATTGAGGATGTGGATGCCCGAAATCCTGCAAATTTTAAGGACAAAATTGCTACACCAAAGAAAATAGTGCAAAAACAATTATATGCTCCAAAATAGACTCTAGATCGGAAGAGCGTCGTGTAGGGAAAGAGTGTTCAGAGCCGTGT
>CAYRBL010000196.1:0-6596 GCA_964422385.1 uncultured Bacteroides sp. | reverse complement strand
TTGAAAACAATAAATCCATTAGGATATATGATTCTCGAAAGTTGAGAACCATAAAAGCATTAGGATATATGATTCCTGAAAGTTGAGAACCATAAATCCATTAGGATATATGATTCTCGAAGTTAAGAAACAATAAATCCATTAGAATATATGATTCTCGAAAGTTGAAAACAATAAATCCATTAGGATATATGATTCTCGAAAGTTGAGAACCATAAATCCATTAGGATATATGATTCTTGAAAGTTGAAAACAATAAATCCATTAGGATATATGATTCTCGAAAGTTGAGAACAATATATCCTAATATTTATTTATCCAAAAAAAATAATATTAAATAAATATTAATCGATGAATGCTTGATTGAAAAGCTTATTCATAATAATAAAATAATATTTTCAAAATTAATTAGAGCCAATACAAAAACATTTAATAATAATTAACATTTATCCGATAGTTATTCAAAAATTATAAGTACTTTTGCAGCTCAAGTCTGGGTAATCTAATCTTAAAGTACAATTGAGTAAAAAGCCCGACTTTACTTTATACCAAAAACAAAATGGTAAACATAACAAAGGAGACAAGAGCAAATTTAAAAGCAATTTATAGTGTAATAACTTATTTAGAAAAATTTCCACTTCCAAAAATCAAGGGACTAGTAACTGATCATTCGATATGGTTACAAAAAGACACAATTACACCCGAAATGCAAATTTTAGTAGACCGATCACTCCCTGTTTTCGGCCCTCTTTTAGCAGCAATTTCTGCACAAGAAATTGATAAATCAGGTGGAAGTGCTGATGTAGTAAGTTTTGATGAAATATTTGTAACTCTTCCAGCAAGAGTTGATAGAATCAAAACGATGGTCAAAAATTTAATGCAAGGCAATAAAGCCATACTTGTATTCTTAAATTTAGACAAAGTTAACTATTATTATAAAGGCAAACAAGCCGAAATAGTAGACAAATTATCAAATTTGGTAGTAAAAATCACTGCAACACCTGTACTTTCCACAGTTATACCTGTAGCTACTGCTTTAAAAAGTGACGTTTCGGGATCCTATGATATAAAACATAAAAAATTTGATGAAATAAAAGACGATCGCACCAATATGATGCCTCTTATTATAGATGCTAAAATAATGTTGATACGTAATTTTGGTGCTTTGAATGATAACTTATGGGAAAATTTGGCTAACGTTTGTAATTACTTCCCTATAGCTGACATGAATGCAGAAGTACATTTACAAACATTTTTGCTCAAAAACGAATATCATATTAAAGGATTCCAAGGAACGGCTATCAATTTAATTGACGTTGAATTTAAATTTGGCAATTATATAGAAGTTGATTGCAGAAAATGCCAAGTTGGTGTGCATGTGTTCTTAGCTTCCGAAATTACGGATGTTATCCCTAAGAATGCTCAATATATTAAAAAAGGCGATAGAATTATCTTTAAATCTAACACAGTTGGGTCTTCAACTCAAGGTTATTTAATGGCAATATATGATACAGATGAGTCCGTTGCAGAAGAATGCCAATTTAAAATGAAAATTGATAAAAAGAAACCACAAAGAAAAAATATAATTGCACCCGTAGTTGCAACGCCTGCACCAATAGTTGCTGCTGCAGAAACACTTATAGTGCTGCCCGAAACTAAAGTTGTGCCACCCGAAACACCTATAGTGCCGCCGGAAATAGCTGCTTAGAAATTATACTAAAAGCCGTTAAGCATTTGCCTAACGGCTTTTTTGTTGTGTATATTTTTTCAATCATTAAAAAATAAGTATCTTTGCAAAGAATTATAAATAAATAATAGTGAAAAAATTTATCTCTTATCTATTAATTTTAGGCATCCTTTTTAATACATTAGGCAATCTGATTGTATTGAAAAGTATGCACTATAATATTTATAAGGATATAAGAACTACCTATATTAACAATATTCCTAATCATAATTTAGTTAAAATTACTGTTGCAAAAGATGCTAAAAACAGCATCCGTTTTATCGAAAAAGATGAATTTATTTATAAAGATAAAATGTACGACATTGTGCGAACCGAAACCAACCAAAATAGTGTAATTTATTATTGTTTGAACGATACAAAGGATGAAAATTTATATTCTAGTTTAAATACTGAGGTAAGAAAATGTATGAATTCGAATCCTGTAAAGAGTAAAACACAACAACTTCTGAAGAAAATAGCGACAACACTTTTTTATACTGAAAATAAAAATACTGTTATAAATTCTTTTAAAAACATCAAATATTCACATACAATTAATAAATCAAAAAGTGCACTCATTGATGTGTTGACGCCTCCTCCTCAATTGATTTAGTGTTTTCAAAATTTTACTTTTCTTTTTATTTTTATTAAAACAATATGTTTAATTTTATTAAAAACATATCGTATTAATATATTTTTTAAAACTATTAAAAAGGTATTTTTAGAATACTTTTTAACGTTTTTAAAAAACACAAATATTTATTATTATTATAAAAAAACACATTAAAAAAATTAAAAAAATGAGGATACTTATTCTAATATTTGCAATAATAATGTCACAATTTATAGTGGCACAAAACACAATTAAAGGAACAGTTAGCAGTAAAGCAAACAGCGAAAAACTCTTTGGAGCAGGCGTTTATGTTAGCGAATTCAACAAAAGAACAGCAACAAATGATAAGGGCGAATACTCAATTTCCGGACTTAGCAAGGGTACTTATACTATTCAGATTTCGTATTTGGGATTTCAAACTTTAATACAAAAAGTAACAATAAACGGAAGCGATATTACACTAAATATACAATTAGAAAAGACTGCTTTTGAAGTTAACGAAGTTGTAATATCAGGTGCTTACACCACTTCTCAAGACGAAAGTCCACAAGAAATTGATGTAGTAAAAAAGAGCGAAATGCAACAAAATGGAGCATCAACTGTGATGGACGTAATAAATAAAGTACCAGGTGTTGATGCAATTACAACTGGTCCTTTGGTTAGCCGACCAATCATAAGAGGGCTGTCGGGCAATAGAATTCTTACTGTATCAGATGGTGTTAGATTCGAAACACAACAATGGGACGACGAACACGGTTTAGGTGTGAACGAACTTGGGATGGATAGAGTGGAAATCATAAAAGGACCTGCAAGTTTGTTGTACGGCCCTGAAGCTATGGGTGGTGTTGTACATTTTATAGAAGAACAACCAGCGGCAGTAGGACATATTACAGGCGATGTTTATGGTGGAATACGTTCGAATAATTTGGGTTTTAATGGCGGTGTTAATGTAAAAGGAGCAACAGAAAAGAGCAACTGGAGTTTTGGTGCTTTAGGAAGAGTTCTACCTGATTATTATTATAGTGGCTATGATTTCAGAGTGCCAAATAGTCGTATGATAGAATATGGTTTCAGAGGAAGTTATGGTATCAATCGCAAGTGGGGTTCCACTTCAATTGCGTATCAATTTAATCAGGCTTTTTATGGTATTCTTGATGGAAAAGACATTGTTAAAAACCCTGACGGATCTATTGTAAATAAAGATACTGCCGAAGTTGATATGTTTCCTAGCGAAGTAGAAGCTCCATATCATACAGTTATGGATAATAAAATAAGTTCGAAAACTACATTATTATTAGGCAATTCGAGATTGAATATTACTTTAGGATATCAAAACAATCATCGTGCTGAATACGAAGACGATTCTTTACATCCAAAAGTAGGTTATAAATATATAGATATGACTTTACAGAGTGGCACTTATGATGTGAAATGGCATCTTCCAACATTCAAAAACTTTTCTACTATAATTGGAGCACAAGGTATGTATCAAACAAATACAAATGCTACTGATTCGAAAATACAGCTTGTACCTGATGCTACTATTATTGACTATGGTTTTGTGGCTCTTACCAAATATAATCTTAAAAGTTTTAATCTTACTGCTGGTGTTCGCTATGATGCACGTCATTTAGATACAAAATTTTACGCAAAACAAACAAGTTTAAATCTTTATGAAACGTATATGCCTGCTATTTCTAAATCCTTTAGTAATTTAAGTGGAGCCATTGGAGCTACTTATGATATTGAAGATCATTTATTACTTAGAGCTAATTTTGCAACAGGATATCGCTCACCTAACTTAAATGAATTAATGTCGAATGGTTTAAAACTTGAATCAAGACATATCGAAATAGGAAATCTTAATTTTGTAAAAGAGCAGAACAATGAGATTGATGTAAGTGCTATTTTTAAATCTAAACATTTCTCAATAGAAGTAGCAGCTTATCAAAACAATATCACTAATTTTATATATCTTGCACCAACGTCTTATATTACTGGAGATGGGTATCCTATATATATATTCAAGCAAGCTGATGCAAGACTACAAGGAGGTGAAGCTGGTATTGATATTCATCCTGCTAACTTAAGTTGGATACATTATGAAATAAAAGCTTCAACTTTAAAAGCTGTACGTACGGATAATGATTCATATTTACCTATGATGCCTACCGAAAAGATTTACAATACAGTTACTGTAAATTTAAAGGAGTACAAAAAGTTCAGGAATATATATTTTAAATTAGGAACAATTACAGCATTTGAACAAACAAAAGTTGCTGCTAACGAACTTACTACACCTGGATATACTTTGTTGAATGCTTCAATAGGCGTTACCCGCAATGTTTGGAAGTTTAATGATGTTGATTTTACTTTGGTAATAAATAATGCACTTGATAAAGTTTATATGGATAATTTATCAAGATTAAGGACATATGGCATAGCTAATCCTGGTAGAAATATTGTTTTAAGTTTAAGAATTCCTTTTGATATTGATAAAAACGCAGCTAAGAAATAGCCAAAACTTAAATAAAAGCACATAAAAAAAGGCAGCATTTCAGTAACAGAATTGCTGTCTTTTTTTTATTTATAACAATACTATATTTTATTAGTATAAAATGCTCAAATATTATTAATTTTGTAAAAAAAATAAAGAGTGTTATAATTAAGTTTAGAATACATATAATATGGCTAGTTATTCGAACATTACAAAATTTATCTCGAAAGTAATTGTTACATCTTTTGGAGTAATTATAACAGCAAAGTTGCTGCCGGGTATTTATGTTCCCAATTATATAGTTGCAATCATCGTTGCTATGGTTTTGTCATTGCTTAATACTTTTGTAAAACCATTGCTTATGTTGCTAACAATACCTGCAACCTTACTAACATTAGGATTATTTTTATTAGTATTAAATGCATTTATGATACTATTAACGGCTTCTATCGTCGAAGATTTCAAGGTAGATAGTTTTGGTGCAGCATTTTTATTTAGTATCATATTATCTTTAATAACTTTTATTTTAGAAATACCTGACAAACTTAAAACAGGCAAAATTGTTGTAAAAAAGTATAAAGAATGAAGACAATAAACATCGATAAACATTCGGAACTTGAAGAGGTAATTAACGACTGTGAAGTGTGTTATGTAAGTATGGTAGATAAAGAAGGAATGCCTTATGTGCTGCCTTTTAACTTTGCGTATGCAGATAATAAAATATATTTGCATTCGGGAAATTATGGTAAGAAATTAGAGATATTAAGAGAAAAACCTGATGTATGTATTGCTTTTAGTATTGGACATAAGCTCTTTCATCAGCACGAAACCGTTGCTTGTAGCTATAGTATGACATATAAAAGTGTAGTGGCAAAAGGCAAAGTTGTTTTTGAAGAAGATATTGAAAAGAAAACAACATTGATGAATAAAATTATGGTAAAATATACAGGAAAAGAATTTTCATATTCGAAACCTGCAATTACGAATGTTATTTGTTTCGTTGTTGAAATAAAAGAAATGAGCGGAAGAAATAGAGGAATGTAAAAACAAAAGCACACTAATACGATTAAATTAATGAAGAAATTTACACAAGATATGTTGGTTGTGAGTAATCGCATCATCAGTCATCACTATTTTGTTTTAGAACTAAAAGCGCCAGAAACGCTTCCAGAAATACTTCCCGGACAGTTTGTACAAATGGAGGTTAAGGGAAATAAGAATGTATTCCTTCGACGTCCTATTTCGGTGCATGATATTAACTACAAAGAGAATACAATTAAATTTTTGATTCAAGTTTTAGGTGAAGGAACCCTAACTTTAAGCCAGACAAAAGCTGGAGATAGTATTAATATTATTTATCCTTTGGGCAATTCTTTTAGCATCCCTTCAGAGGATAATGTATTGTTGATCGGTGGTGGATGTGGTGTTGCTCCTTTGTTGTATCTTGCACGATATTTAAAGAAGAAAAACTACACTGTAAGCACCTTAATAGGCGGCAGAAGTAGAAATGATATCCTCGAAATTGATGAGTATCGTAAGCATGGAAGGGTGTTTGTAACTACTCAGGATGGTTCATTAGGTGAAAAAGGTTTGGTAATTAATCATAGTATAATGAATACTCCTACTATTGATTTCTCTATGATTTACACTTGCGGTCCTGAACCTATGATGCGTGCTGTTGCAAGATTTGCTATGAATCATGGTAAGAAATGTGAAGTATCTTTAGAAAACATGATGGCATGTGGTATTGGAGCATGTTT
>CAYRBL010000195.1:0-6607 GCA_964422385.1 uncultured Bacteroides sp. | reverse complement strand
TTGAAGATAAAAGATAAAATATAAAATTATTAACTTATTTTGAATAAGCAATTACTTATTAGCAAATATCGTGCCAAAGTCGTATCCCATTCATTTACTGATTATATTAAATATTTGTTAATAAAAATTAGATAAAACAAACTGGGTCATAATAACACAGTATAAATCTATACATATATATATGTTTCTATTCTTATGTTATTTATTAAAATAAAACACATAAATACCCAAAACATCTCTATGGGTCATTTTGACCCACTCTCTCTTAAAAAAAAAGAATTAGTACAGCTAAAAAAGACACATTTTTATATAAAAAATAAATATTTTATTATTTTTTTAAAAAATCAACGATTAATTAAAAAAATATAGTAATTTTGATACGTGATTTCTTAATACAAAAAAATAAAGAAAATGAAAAAAATTAAGTACATAATAATCCTAATAGCCTTATTTGCTGTAGCTATTTCTTGCTCTAAAAAAGATCCTTTAGTAAGCAATGACGATCTTATTATTATTCCCGGATCATTTTCTCCCGATGGAGATGGTGTAAGTGACACTTGGTTTATTAAGGATTCGTTAAATTTAATAGATAAAAATCATTTCTTAGTAAGAATTTTTGACTCAATTCATACTAAAGTTTTCGAATCAACAAATAAAGAATTCTTTTGGGATGGCACTTATAATTCATTGCCTCAACCAATCGGTTATTATTCTTTTTATGTTGACTATAAAACATGGAATGACATCGAACATATAAGAACTGGTTCGATCTGGTTATATAGAAAACCATAATCTTTTTTCTAAGTATTAGATTTATTTTATAAGGATTTAATGAAAATTGCTATTTCGCGTGGTGATTCAATTGGTAATTATCCTAAATACGAACAATGGTTAAAAAATATTGACCCTTCTATTGAATGTATCAACCTTTATGGCTTAACTGAAGATATTGCTTTGGACAAACTTAAAAATTGTTCGGGTTTATTATTAAGTGGTGGCAACGATATTTCCCCTGATTTATACAACACTATTGATGAAGATAATCTTTGCCTTGACATAGATAATGAAAGAGACGAGCTTGAAATAGAAGTTATAAATAAAGCTTTAGAGTATAAAATGCCTGTATTAGCAATCTGTAGAGGGTTGCAAATACTAAATGTTGCATTAAAGGGAACACTTATTTTGGATATAGAAAAAGAAATTGGAACCGATATTAAACATAAATTTGATGGAATAGAAAAAGATTTCTGTTATCATAACATTAATATTTTTGATAATTCAATCTTAAAAAATATTTATAATTCAAATACTGCTTCAGTAAATTCATATCACCACCAAGCTATTGCCCAAATTTCGGATGAATTAATAATTACAGCTTCTACTAATGATACTATTGTAGAAACTATCGAGTGGAAGCATCCTGAAGGGAAATCTTTTTTATTAGGTGTTCAATGGCATCCCGAACGTATGAATGTTGAAGATAAAGGTTCAATAAAATTAGCCCAAACTTTTATTCAAAATTGTAAGCAGTTTTATACTATAAATTAAAAACAAATATTCCTTTCTTTAAAATTATATTCATAAATCTCTTAACATTTCGTTACAATATTTAGTATTATTCTATATTCTACCGATATATTTATATGAATAACCTAATTTTTTGTTAAAATCAGGAAATTGTTAATTTAATAAGATAACTTTGCCAAAAATTTCAAAACAATGTTTTACCAAAAGCATATTTTAGACATTAATATTTAAATCTTAAATAATACTATAACATATGAAAAAATCAAACGGGAGCATATTAATAATTGTATTAATATTTATCTCTTTATTTTTATCAAATAAAAACACTTTTGGACAAAAAGTATTAAAATATGAATTAAAAGGCGTTTTAAACGACAGTAATTCTCGCAAACCTATACCATTTTCGAGCATAGCCTTAACCACGAATGCAGGAAAAAACATTATTAAATCAGGAATGAGCGACGAAAATGGCCAGTTTACTATTACAGGTATTAGTCCTGGAAAGTATGATTTGGTAATATCGAGTATGTCTTATGGTAAAAAAACAAAAACAATTAATATTGCAGGCAATAATCCTATAATTAATTTGGGTTCTATCAAAATTACGAAACAAACGGTTCAGCTCGACGATGTGGTTATTGAAGATTATGCAATTCCTGTAGTTGTTAAGGAAGATACTATTGAATTTAATGCGACTTCTTTTAAAACTGATTCCAATGCAATGGTTGAAGATTTAATTAAGAAACTTCCAGGTGTTGAAGTTGACAAGGATGGGAATATTACTGCTCAAGGCAAACAAGTTAAAAAGGTATTTGTGGATGGAAAACCTTTCTTTGGTGATGATCCAAAGATGGCAACTAAAAATATCCCTGTAGATATGATCGATAAAGTTCAGGTTCTAGATAAGAAAAGTGATCAAGCAGTATTTTCAGGTATTGATGATGGCGATGTTGAAAAAGTAATGAATCTTATAACCAAGCCAGGCAGAAAAAATGGTACTTTTGGCAAGGTAACTCTTGGAGGCGGTGGCGTTAACGACAACTACAATAAATTTGATGTTGGTGCCAATATTAATTGGTTCAAAGGTGCCCGCCAAGTTTCTTTAATTTCTACAGGAAACAATATAAACAACGTTCGTTTTAGCGATTTTGCTGCCTTAGACCAACCAAGTGGTGGCATGATTGGAGGTGCCATGAGTTTTATTCAAGGCGGTGGTGCTACTGGTGCTGCTAATGTTATGAGAGGTAGAGGCGGCAGTTTTGGTAATTTCAATTCTAACAATAGCGGTATCAATACCTCCTGGTCTATTGGAACCAACTTCCGCGATAGTATTGGGCATAAAACCAGTTTTTCGGGCAGCTATTTATATACTGATAATAAAACTGACAAAACTCAGGAAAGTGATCGCGAAACCTTTTTATCTGATACTAGTGGTAAGCCTGCTAATACTTTTTACAATAGCAATATTAGAAATATTACAACTTCAAAAAATCATACTATTAATTTAGAATTCGATTATAGAATCGACTCTTTAAACTCTATTCTTTTTAGACCTCGCGTAAAATTTACAGAAACTACTTCTGAACAGATAAGTGATTATAGTACTTTAGACAAAATTTCTGATTCATTAAACGCAGGGAATAGTTCAAAAACCAGAGACAATAAAGCATATAATGTATCGGCCGAAATATTGTTCCGCCATCGTTTTAGTAAAGCCCGACGTACAATGTCATTGTCGATACGCCCTTCTTACAATTCATCCAATTCTGATGGAAACGATTATTCAAATACAACCTTATGGTTTATGAAAATGCCTAAAGACTCCTTAATCGATCAAAAGAAAAATACTAAAACTGGTGATTTTAGTTTGAACTCCAGGTTTTCGTATACCGAACCTTTGACAAGTAATACCGTTTTAGAGTTTAATTATAATTTAAGTTATGATAATAGTTATTCTGATAAAAATGCTTTAAATTATGATACAATTTCTAAAACTTACAATAAATCGGATACTACTTATACCAATCGCTACGAAAATATCTTCGTTAATCATCGCGTTGGTTTAAACTATAAAGTTTTTAAAGAAAAATGGGATTATACTATTGGTGTAGGTGTTGAACCTTCTACAATTACTAGTAATAATGTCACCAAAAACACTTTGCTTACACAAAATGTAGTTAACTTTTCGCCTCAAGCCAATATTAATTACTCTCCTCGAAAAGGAAAACGAATGACATTATGGTATAGAGGGAACACAAATCAACCAAGTTTATCGCAGTTGCAAACTACTCCCGACAACTCAAATCCATTGTACATCACCTATGGTAACCCTGATTTGAAACCTGAGTTTTCGCAAAATGTAAACATTAATTATAACACTATGGATATGGCTAATTTTAATTTTGTGTTTGCAGGTTTAAACTATCAAACAACAATGAATAAAATTGCTAATAAAAGCACTTTTGATGCACAGGGTCGCCAAGTTACAACCTACACAAATGTTAACGGTTCTTATTCATTAAACGCTTTTGCAGGCATCGGAAAGCCAATTAAAAAGTTTTTAATAAATTTTTCGAGCAATGCAGCCTTTAATAATGATATTAGTTTTAACAATTCTACAAGTTACACTACTCAAACCCTAAATTGGGGTGCAAATGCACGTTTAAATTACAATGGCGACAAATTAACTGCTGCTCCTATTGCTAAAATTGCCTACTATAATGCAAATTATATTGGTATAGATAAGTCGGCTACCAATTATTTTAATTACACCTATGGAATAGATTTCCAGTATATGCTGCCTTACAACTTTAAAATTGGAAGCGATTTTCAATACACCACCAACAATGGTTATGGCAACAACTATAATCTTACTACTAAAATGTGGAATGCTTTTATTACAAAACAAATATTTGCAAATAAAAAAGGAATGCTGAAATTCCAGGTTTACGACATCCTACAAGACAATAAAAGTATAACGCGTACTACTACCGACAACTATATCGAAGATACTCGCGTAACAGCTATGCCTCGCTTTTTTATGCTTAGCTTCTCTTATAGTTTTAGCAAATTTACTGGCAAACGCCCCGACGACAACCCAATGGATCGTATGATGCGCCATCAGTTCCGCGATAGAAATGATTAATACTTTGAAATACTTTTTTATTGAAATCTCAATAATTGTATTTTAAAAAACTTATTAAAACGTATAGTTTAATGGATTTGAATCTTCTTTATAATAATAGGATTTCAGATTTTTCAGATAAAGAAAAGGAGTGTTTGAGTAAAGAACGAAAACTTCCTTTTCTTCGTTTACTTACAATAATTTTCGGAATTATATCCTTCTATTTTCTGCTTCATATCAATCTTATTGTATCAATTTTAGTGTTGTTTATAAGTTTTATTATTTTCTTTATCATAGTAAAACTGGATTTTCGCAATTCTGCAAGAAAGAAAGAATTTCAATTATTAAAGTTGCTGAATGAAAAAGAAATAGAATCTTTAAATAATATATATAGTTTTGCAGATGATGGCAGTAGATACAAAGATGAAACCCATCCTTACTCAAATGATTTAGATATTTTTGGAGATTCTTCCATCTACCATTATATAAATAGAACCACATTAAGCAAAAGTAGTGATACTTTGGCTGCTTGGTTGCTTACACCTGCAAATAATCAGGAAATTGAAGATAGAAATAAGGCTGTTGTCGAACTAAGTGCAAAAATTGAATGGCGACAAAAAATATTTGTTCTGGGATACTCCTTAAAAGAGGAAAATAAAAGTGCACTTATTAATCTTATTAAATGGATAAAGAAAACGGATAAATTTTCGTTTACAAAAAGTAAAATTATTTTGCTCCCAATCTTATCCTGCATCACTTTAACTACAATAGTTTGCTCTATCTTTTTTTCGATTACACCTTTACTTTATTTATTATTCATAATTCATTTTATAATTATTTTAAAAGCTAATAAATCTGTAAAGTATGCACATATCGAAGTTACTAATAATTCAAATTTATTGATAACTTACGCTGATATTTTACGCGAAATCGAAAAGGAAAGCTATTCTTCATACAAACTTACTGCTCTAAAAGGCCTCTTAAAGACTGACCAAAATTTTGCTTCAACAGAAGTTGAAAAATTATCAATAATTGTAAATAGTTTCGATATTCGTTACAACGTTTTGGTGCATTTCTTTTTAAATTCCTTTCTGTTTTGGGATATACATCAAGTATATAAACTCGAAAAATGGAAGAAATCAAACCAAAATCTAGAACAATGGTTTAATTGTGTCGCAGAAATTGAAGCATTATCAAGTTTTGCAAATCTTTATTTTAATAATCCAGAATGGTGTTTCCCAAGCATAAATAACAATCATTTTAACTTTGATGCCACCGGCTTAGGTCATCCTTTGATAAATGCTAAAATTAGGGTTTGTAACAATTTTACAGTTGACAAAGCAGGTAAAATTATACTACTAAGCGGTTCAAATATGTCGGGCAAAAGTACATTCTTAAGGGCTGTGGGAGTTAATATTATCCTAACTATGGCAGGTTCGTGTGTATGCGCATCTGAGTTCGTCCTTTCGCCTGTTCGTATATTATCCAGTATGCGTATAAGCGATTCATTAAGAGATAATACATCCTCTTTCTTTGCCGAATTAAAAAAACTTGAAACTATTATTAAAATTGTTGAAAGCAAAGAAAAAGTTTTTCTATTGTTAGATGAAATTCTACGTGGAACAAATTCAGACGACAGACATATAGGCTCTTCTGCACTTATCAAACAACTAATCAAGAATAATACAGTAGGAATTGTGGCAACACACGATTTATCTTTGACTGATATGATACAGGACTATCCCGAAAATATCGAAAACTTTAACTTTAATATTAAAATCAACAACGAGGATTTGTATTTTGATTATTTATTGAATAAAGGGGTGTGTACAAGCCTTAATGCTTCGCTATTGATGAAGAAAATGGGTATAAATATTTAAAAAGAATCTTCGAATCTGTTTAATTCTAATATCCATTATTTTTTTATTAAGTTTGATAATTTTTTTTTTAATATTA
>CAYRBL010000194.1:1483-6652 GCA_964422385.1 uncultured Bacteroides sp. | reverse complement strand
ATACCTCCGTAACTCCAACTCAAATGATACAGAATTTTGTAGGCACTGGAGTTACAATTTCAAATATTACATATAGCGGTGGCGTAAATTCGAAAGCAATTTTTACAAATGGAAACACAACCAACCTCAGCCTTACTAATGGAATTATTTTGAGCACTGGTACCGCCACACAAATTACCAATCCTGCTTCTTATTTAATGTCTGCCAATCTGGGTTTAGTTGGTGATGCAAATTTGAACAGCATTAACAATGGCTGCCTTACCTATGATGCCTGCAAGTTGGAGTTTGATTTCGTTCCCTTATCCGATACTGTAAAATTTAGATATGTTTTCGGCTCCGAGGAGTATCCAAATTATATTTGTTCGCAATATAATGATGTGTTCGCCTTCTTTGTCAGCGGCCCCAACCCTGCTGGCGGCACGTATACCAACTATAATATTGCTTTAATTCCGGGTACCAACATCCCTGTTTCGGTAAATAGTGTTAATTCGGGGATTCCCGGCAGTAGCTACTCCTCTAGTGGATGTACTTCATTGGCTTATTCAAGTTATTTTGTCAATAATGCCGCAATTAATGGCACTACCATTTCCTTTGGGGGCTTCACCAAGCCTTTGATTGCATTATGTAAAGTGGTTCCTTGCCAAACTTATCATATTAAGCTGGCTGTTGCTGATGGTTATAATGGTTTATATGATTCGGGTGTGTTTTTGGAGGCTAATAGTTTTACTTCAAAAGCTGTTTCTGTAACTAATCGTTATTCGGATACCACTTTTGGCAATAATGCTGTAAAAGGCTGCACAAATGCTACCGTTACTTTCAAAACTACCCCTGCCGTCACCTCGCCTTTTACCATAAATTATACTATAGGTGGCACTGCCGTTAATGGCTCCGACTATACTACAATCCCTACCAGTGTTACCATCCCCGCAGGACAGGATTCTGTTACGCTTTTGATCAATCCTTTGGTAAATTCTTCCGTTGGGCCTAAATATATTGTACTTAACATCACCAATGGATGTGCAATTATTAAGGATACTATTTTTATCTTAGATAAAGCAAATCTAACTATAAATGCAGGCAACGATACCGTTGTATGTTTGGGCAAATCGGCAACTTTGCACGCACTTATTAGCGGAGGTATTCCCCCATATACCTATCTTTGGGGCCCGTATATAGCCACTTCTCTCAGCCCAACTGTTACTTTAAATGCTACTACAAATATTTATATTAATGTTTCTGATAAATGTGCCACTACGGCTTCTGATACTGTAAAAGTAACTATTGTGCCCAACCCTGTCGTCAATCTGGGCAACGATACTATTTTGTGTTCGGGTAATACGCTTACGCTTAATGCAGGAAATGCTGGAAGTTCGTTTCTTTGGAATCCTTCGGGCAACACTCAGCAGATAAATGTTAGCAATTCGGGCACTTATTCCGTCAAGGTTACCAATAGTTTTGGATGTGTTGGGAAAGATTCTATCAAAATTAGTTTTGTTTCTTTAAATGTGAATTTGGGCAACAACACTTCTATTTGTATAGGCGACTCTATTGTGTTGAATGCGGGCACAAATGCCACTACTTATCTTTGGAATACTGGCGCCACTACTTCATCTATTAAGGTGGGCATTGCAGGCGACTATTGGGTGGAGACAAAAAAAGGGAATTGCTCAAGTTCGGATACCATCACTGTGGCAGTGGCTCAGCCGCCTGTTATTTTTATAGGAAATGATACCATAATGTGTCCTGGCGACTTGCTTACGCTGGATGCCGGTGCAGGATTTGATGGTTATTTATGGTCGAATGGCAGCACGCAATCCAGTATTACTATTAATTATCCGGGTACTTATTCGGTAAGCGTTAATAATGGGGGTTGCAAGGCAAGCGACGAGATACAAATTGGCGGATGTAATTCGGAGATATGGGTTCCTAATAGCTTTTCGCCCAATGATGATGGTATCAACGATACTTTTTACCCTGTTTGTCGGAATATTGGTAATTTGAGGATGTATATTTACAATCGCTGGGGCAATTTGATTTTCGAAGGAGCAGGAGATGCAGCAATTTGGGATGGAAAATATGGAGGCAAGATATGTAGTAACGACATTTATTATTATCTTATAAAATACAGGTCGGATGCAATAAGCAGCACCTCAATGAAACAAATGCACGGTTCGATTATGCTATTAAGATAATTTTGTTTTAAAAATAAATAGAGATATAATAGAGTTTTAAAGTCAAAATTTATTAATATTCCTGAACCTTTAGGAAGCATTAATAGCTTTCTTTTTTTATTTTATTTTAAGTATTGCTTTTGTTTGTATTATTCTTTTTTCATACCAAAACATAACATAAAAATTATAATCAATAATATTTCTTTTTATCTATTAACCCTAGCGTTTACGCTAGGGGATATGTATTATGATATGATTTGTGGGATTTATCCCTGATGTTTTTATCTTTTTTAAATATAATTTTTATAAGTAATACTGAAATCATTAATAATATATAATACTGATACCTTCAAACTCTCTATGTTCATTTTTAGAAATATCTATTTTTATTTTATTGTCTTTTGTATTGAAAATATATCTTCTGTTTTTACATTCTTCGGTATTAAATTTATATTTTAATATAAGTTTTTTAATAATTTCTATTTCGTTATTTTGGGTAACATTATCATTAATTTGTACTTTCCTTTCACATATACTATAACATGGATCTTTTTCATCAAATGGATCTATGCAACTGTTTATACCATTTACAATATGTTCAATTAATTTACCTTTACTATTATATTTAAAAGTTTCTATGTAATTGGTATCACCTTTCATATCTATATCGTATGTTTTGATAATTTGTTTTGCTTTATTAAATATTGAATATTCTATTCTATAATCACCATTTATACCATGAAAATAATGTTTTTTTATTGTATATAAAATGCCATTCTTTTTAATATATTTATATATATCAATATAGTTTGTATCTGTATAAAAATAAATATCGTACTCATAAGAAATGCTCATGTCTGTATTATATTGAATAAAATTTTTACGTTCTATTTCATTTTTATTGTCAAAAATACAACTAACCGATTGCATTTTTATAGAATTATAAGAAGTAGTTTTATATTCATGTAAACTATCATTTAAAAAAATAAATATCTTTTCATCTAATTTATTTTTATTTCTATGAGTAACTGTTTTCTTTATTTTTTCAAATGAATTATAATTATTATAGATTAACTCTATGATTTTTGTACTGTCATTTAATATATAGGTACGAGTGCTATCAGAAAGTTTTACCACTATTTCATTATTATTAAAACTATAGAAATAATGATGCCTAATTGTAGACCTATTGAGTTTATCTGTTTGACAAAAATTATAATAATTGTTCTGACTATATAAAAAGAAAACATTCATTAAGATTATTATTATTAGTATTATTTTTTTCATAATAGGTTTTTTTATTAAATATAATACCGCAAACTTACGATATTTTTTCATACCAAAATAAAAATAAATAATAATAATATTATTATCTCCTTTTATTAATAATATTATCGTAACTTTGACGAAAATTTAAAGATGACCAAAATGACTGCTTTTACACTTATAATTGTTTGACGGGAACCGTCGAATAGCAATAAAATCTGAATCAAGTTTATTAAAACATTCTTCTTTGGGTCATTTGTCTTGCCCGGGTTTCTCTAAAAATTCTCTTATTTCTTCTTTAAAAAATAGCTCAATTATAAATAAGTCTCCTATTTTCGGATCCGATAATAGCACAATTATAAAAAAGTCATCTATTTTCGGATCCAGAAATGACACAATTATTTTGAATTCTCTTATTTTCGGATCCAGAAATGACACAATTATTTTGAAATCTCCTATTTTCGGGTCCAGAAATGGCACAATTATTTTGGAATCTCCTATTTTCGGATCCAACAATGACCCACTTTTTATAAAGTCAGCATATTTTTATCACAATTATCATAAAAATAAAAATAAAAATTCACATATTATACCATAAACATATATTAAAATAATTTATTAAACAAAAACTATCATGAGTACAGAAAGAATTTATCCAAAGTCAGATGAAGACAGGCTATCATCTCTTACTAATATGAAAGCAAGGAAAGATGGTACACAACCTGTAGATGCAGTTTTTACAATTGCCAACGGTGTGGCTCTGGATGCACTGCAACCAATTTTTGCAAACAAATTGACATTGATGCTTGCAGCCGAAGAATTATACCACGAAAAAGTTGCTATCTTCGATGCTATACTTGCAAAAACAGAAAGAAGAAGTGCGCATGGTTTGCACTTGGCAAATATACAAATTGACGACGAAATTGCTGGCTGGCCCCCTTCAGTTCGTAGTTCTTACAACCTGCCATTAGGAGGAAAGGTGCCTCCAATAAAAAATGAGCAGGATGTTGTTGACCAAGCTACCAATTTTATAAATGGCGAAACAGCTCGCGTAGCTGCTGGTGGCACTGCACTTGTGGATATTAACAAGGCGGAGATTCAGACATTGCTCACCGCTTTGAATGTTGCACGTTTGGCTCGTCAGGCTGCCAAAAATGCACTTCAAGTAATAAGAACAGACATGATTACGCGCCGTGAGGCTGCCGATTTGTTAATTCCTGCATTGTGGGGCGACATTGATCACGCAGCTTTGAAGGTAGCAGTTGGTAGTCGCAGAGAATTTTCGGAAACTTGGGGCATTCTTTATAAAAATATTAAGGAAACTGCAATCATTAACGCAAAAGCAGTGGATTCAGTAAGCGGAATAATCATAAGAGGGGTGAATTTGAGCATCGGACCGCTGAAAGGAAAGCGAACTACGGTGGCAGTTACCAACGATTATGGGGTGGCCGAAATTGAAACACATAAATATAAAGAGACATTCCTTATTGCCGAAAATCCTAACTACGAACCTGAATATACACCAATAGAACTTAAACCGGGCGAATCAGTTTCGATAGTTATACGTATGAAATATAAGGCAATTATCTAAATTCAATTACGAATTACGAATTACGAATTACGGGGAAGAAGTGCCTAAAGTACTTAAAGTGCCTAAAATGCCTAAAGTTTTAGGAATCAATTACGAATTACGAATTACGAATTACGGGGAAGAAGTGCCTAAAGTACTTAA
>CAYRBL010000194.1:0-1383 GCA_964422385.1 uncultured Bacteroides sp. | reverse complement strand
AGTGCCTAAAATGCCTAAAGTTTTAGGAATCAATTACGAATTACGAATTAAGAATTAATAATTATTTAAAAAACTTCGTCAGATTATGTTTGGCGAAGTTTTTTTTATTTTAAAAATTAATTAAAAATAGCTTATTTAAATATCAATACCAAAATAGAGATAGCAATAGGTGTTAAATAAAGTATTGGTCGAAAGACCTCTTTTGCTAAAAATGTCGGTAGCATATATATTACGCACACTTCGGGTGATATTGAAACCCGAAAAAAAAGATTTGTACCAATAAGATTTCATACCAAGAGAAAAACCAATATCAAGCTTAGTTATTGAATTAATATTGTTGAAATTTTCGAAATAGTCGCCATAAAATCCACCCTCACCTATCACAACTTGCACTTTTCCGCTATCGAAACCACCCATCAAATACGAAAAATAAGCCCCACCCATCAAAGTGTGCCGCTGCGACAACTTGTAGGCCGGCATAAGATGCAATTCGAGATAATGCAAACCCATATCGCCATTAGCGTAAGCAGTATAAAACGACTGCACGTGTATAGTTGTGTTATTTATGACCTGCGGAATCACCGTATCCTTGCGGTAATTTGCCGAATAAGTAACTCCTTTATATGCATAATTCAGTTGCAGATTTAAGGACACCTTTTTAGTAAAACGATAGTTGAGTTGCAAGCCAGCGAGGGCACCTGCTTTTGGCGAACCGAACGAATTTTTTTCTATTTTGGTAGGAATAGGGCCACCAAACGTGATGCCTCCTATCGCAGCATAAGTTAGTTGCTGCGCAAAGCTTTTGTTTAAGCCAAATAATATTATTACCAAAAGTAAAAAAAGAATCCTTTTATTCATTTATGTTTAAAGCTATCTTTTGTTTTTTATTTTTTGAATAAATAAGCTTGATATCATCAATAAAAAGAGTGCTTCCCGCTTGACCTTTGAAGTTTTGACCACCACCACTCGACACAAAAACAATACTTAAAGAATCGGGTGTTAAGGCAGGCAACATATAATCGAAATTTAGGTCGAAAAGTTGATAGGAATTAACGCTATTTAAAACCACCATCTTGGCAACGGCAATAGTATCAGACGAACCCTTTAGCTGATTAAACTTGCTTAACTTGGCATATATTACCGCCGAATCGCTTTTGACGGAAGTATACTTAAAATACCCCTGAAATTTGGCGGGCTTGGCAGTAAAGGGTTTGCCTTGTAAAACAAAAGGCTCGGCAGTGATAAAAGTTCCGATAGTAAGCAGGCCTGGAATCAACAATCCAGTGGCGGTGGTGTCGGTGCCCCAGTATTTCGATTCAAGTTTAACAGCATATTTCCCCGAATGCTTGTCCGTAGTTTTACTTATGGTAACGGGGCCTCCAA
>CAYRBL010000193.1:0-6656 GCA_964422385.1 uncultured Bacteroides sp. | reverse complement strand
ACGGCTCTGAACACTCTTTCCCTACACGACGCTCTTCCGATCTACATACAATGCAAGCATCCCCGCAAGGGAGGTTGAATTTTTAGTTATAAAATCTATCTGAAACTCCCTTTGATCTCTAACAGTTCTGAAATAAGTGGTGTCAATCGAAGCCTTAATCGCTAATCTGTTTGCATCATATTTGGCATCGTTCCACAATTTGCCCAAGGAATCGAGCGTGCTCAAATTCTTTTGCAAATGCTTATTAAATGCAGCCATTTGTTCAGAAGCTGAAGAGCCTTTTACAGTATAATTTTTATTAAAAACATCCCAATCCCCATCAAATTGTATGTGCTCGCCCTTATCCGAAATCAAAGTTATAAAAGTATCGGCATCTTTCATCAATAGATAAATCCCGATTTCGGTTGGCTTCACCGTAAAGCTAAAAGTACCGTCTTTGCTGATAATTGCAGAGTCGATACTGATGCGTTCTTTGACGGTAAGGCGTTGCAAAATGATTTTCTTTCCTGCAGCATTGCTAAGTTTGCCGTCGATTATAAAGCCATCTTTTAGCTGTTCCTGTTTATTATTTTTGCACGAAACAAAACTAATAAAAAGCATTATTATAAAGAGTATTTTTTTCATTGGAGTTCTATTTTGTATATCGTTTTTGTTTGGGTGCTTATGCGGAATCTATTGTCGATGCGCATTCCTATTATCCACACGATGTCGTTTCCTGAGCACAATAACCAGGTGTTTTCTTTTTGGTGTAAAGATAATTTTTGGTTGATAAAAAAGTCGCTCAACTTCTTTTTGTTTTCCATCCCGAAAGGATAAAAATAATCGCCGAGCGTCCATTTTCTAATTGTTAAAGGGAATTTCAACAAATCATAATCCAAACAAGCAATGTTTTTATCGGTAGAGATTTTTAAAAACTTAGTATCCGAATTTTTTTCAAAATAAATATTGAGTGGTTCGCAAATCTGAGCAGTTTTTTCATAAATATAAATCAAAGGACAATCGGTGCCAGCATCCTTTATTTTATTTATAAAAAGATACTCCCTATCCCTAATCAAACGATGTGTAGGCGAGTAAAACTGCTTGCCCGGAATATCATACAGCGATTTTACGATGTCGGATATTATATCAGAATTAAAATTAAAAGGCAACAAAAAATGAAACAAATAAGTGCCCACTGCATTCAATTCTTTAAGTGCTGCAATGGAAATTATAGTTCCCTCTTTCGTTTCGCTGACGGCAATTTTTCTTTTCTGCTCAATCATCTCGTTAAATACAATCTCTGCTTGCGAAATTCTTTCGATATTTTCTGACATTATTGCATCAAAATCGGGTTTCATTTCCTTAAATAAAGGCAGGATTTGATTCCTTAACAAATTCCTTTGATATTTATTGGATGCGTTCGAACTATCTTCTCTATGGCTTAAATTATTTGCATCTGCATAAGCTTGTATTTCTTCGCGTAAAGCAAACAATAGCGGGCGAACAATATTATTTTGTTTGGGCAATATACCGTGCAAACCTGCAATACCAGTACCTCTCAACAAATTAATAAAGAAAGTTTCGGTTTGATCATTTTTATGGTGTGCTGTAGCAATACTATGGTATGAATGTTCTTTGAGTAGGGTTTCGAACCAATCGTATCTAAGCTGACGGGCAGCCATCTGTATCGAAACACCTTCCTCTTGTGCAAAAGTATCTGTATTAAATTTAATAAAATGAAAAGGCACATTATATTTCTCTGCAAGTTCTTTTACAAAAAGCTCATCACCTTCGGATTCGTCGCCTCTAAGATTGAAATTGCAATGTGCTATACCAAAATTAAGCTTAGCCTGATGAAACAAATCGCACATAACTATCGAATCAATACCGCCGCTAACCGCCAGGAGTATCTTATCCTTACGTGAAAATAATTTATGCTTTGCTATATAAAGTTTAAAAGGTTTTAACATTTTGCAAAAATACGAATAAATCAATTACGAATTACGAATTACGAATTACGATTGTGAAGATAAATGGGTAAATGTTATGAATAATATTGTTGTTCTTTTTTATCTTATTATAATACTTTTTATTAATAATAAGATAAAATACTAAAGGCCATTCATTATACGAAAGGGGAATATACTATTAACAAATGGGAATAGTATTTGGTTTTTATAAACTAAAAAAGGCCCGCTTCATACGAAACGAGCCTTTTTGTATTATAACTTTAAGTACTTTAAGTATTTTAGGCACTTTAAGTACTTCTTCCTATTAAATCTCCCATGTATCGCCGCTATTAAGCAGGTCGTCCATGTTTTTGATTTTAGAAGTTTCTTTTGAATATTTAATTTGTTCTTCCACTAAATCGTCGTAAGTAGGATACATTGCCGAACGAATAACACCAAATGCCATTGGCAAATGTGGTGGAGCCATCTTAGCTAACATCAAATGTACACCAGGATCCATTTCGTATTGATCGTGAACCATAATGTCCTCTTCAGTGATGCCATCTTTTCCTATTTCTACTGCTTCTAATCTTGTTCCGTTAAGGCGGATACCTTTATTTTTGTTTGTTCCAAACAACATAGGTTCGCCATTCTTTAGCATAATCTGATGATCGTCGCGAAGATCTTTAGAAGTAATCTGAGCATGAGTTTTGTCAGCAAAGATAACACAGTTCTGAAGAATCTCTATAACCGAAGTACCATCATGACGCGCAGCTTCGAACATAACTTCTGTCATCATTTTAATGTTGGTATCTACCGCTCTTGCGAAGAAAGTTCCCTGAGCTCCCAATATTAATTCACCAGGATTAAAAGGATGTTCAATAGTACCCATTGGAGATGTTTTGGTAACACTTCCCATTGGTGTTGTTGGCGAATATTGTCCTTTTGTTAAACCATAAATCTGGTTGTTGAACAATATAATATTGATGTCGATATTTCTTCTAATAATATGAATAAAATGGTTACCACCGATAGCCAATGAGTCGCCATCACCTGTAGCCATCCATACACTTAAGTGCGGATTCGAAATCTTAACACCCGAAGAAATAGCAGCAGCTCTACCATGAATACCGTGAAATCCGTAGGTGTTTACATAGTATGGAAATCTTGACGAACATCCGATACCCGACACCATGCAGAAGTTTTCTTTACGGTAACCAATCTTAGGAAATACATTTGCAACTGATGATAAAATTGCATGAGCACCACAACCAGGGCACCATTTTACCATTTGATCGCTAACAAAATCTTCTTTTGTCAACTCAACGTTTGATCTTTCTACTGTATAGTTTTCCATAGCTTATTTCTCCTCTAAAATTTGATTAAACTTAGTTGTTAATTCACTTACTACAAATGGTAGTCCTTGTACTTTGTTGAATTGTTTGTATTGATGTTCAGGATGTGTCATACGTAAGTAATTTACAAACTGTCCTGAATTCAATTCACAAACTAATATTTGTTTGTAGCCTTTTAATACTTCAGTAGTATTTTTAGGTAAAGGCATAATGTAGCTAAAATGAGCGTGACTTATTTTCTTGCCTTCTTTTTGCAATCCTTCTACAGCGCTTAAAACTGCACCTTCAGTTCCACCCCAGCTTACTACTAATAAATCGCCTGTGGCTTCACCTGTAATAGTTTGTTCAGGTATAAAGTCAGCAACTTTCTGTACTTTCTTTTCTCTTAAGTCAACCATTAATTGGTGATTCATTGGGTCTGTTGAAACGGTTCCAATGATATTTTCTTTTTCCAAACCACCTATTCTATGACGCAAACCTTCTGTTCCTGGTAATGCCCATTGTCTAACAAAAGTTTCAGGGTCTCTTAAATATGGTTTGTAATTTGGATCGTTAGCTTCAGCAATTGGTGGAACGATAGTAGCCATATCGCTCATCTTTGGAATACGGAACAACTGAGATCCATTTCCTAAATAACCATCAGTTAAAAGAATTACTGGAGTCATGTGTTCTAATGCTATTTTAGCAGCTTCGAACGCAAAGTAAAAACAATTAGCTGATGAAGAAGCTGCAATAACTACAACTGGAGCCTCGCCATTGCGGCCAAATAATGCTTGATATAAATCTGATTGTTCTGATTTGGTTGGCAATCCTGTTGAAGGACCACCTCTTTGAACGTTTACGATTACCAATGGTAATTCAGTGATAACAGCTAAACCAATAGCCTCGCTTTTTAAAGATAAACCAGGACCTGAAGTAGTGGTACAAGCTAAAGAACCAGTAAAACTTGCTCCGATTGCTGAGCAAATACCAGCGATTTCGTCTTCGGCCTGAAATACTTTTGCACCTAAAGATTTATGTTTTGTTAATTCCATTAATATTTCGGTAGCTGGAGTGATAGGATATGAACCTAAGAATAATGGACGGTTCGATTTTTCGGCTGCTGCCAATAAACCCCAAGCCGTAGCAACATTACCTGTAATGTTACGGTATCTTCCTTTTTGCATTTCAGCTTTTGGAACTTCGAAAGTAGAAGCTAAAGCTTCAACGTGGTCGGCATAACTAAAACCAGCTTTAATAACTGTTTTGTTTACTTCAACAACTAATGGATTCTTTTTAAATTTTGTTTCCAAGAACTTAAAAGTGGTATCAAAATCTCTATTAAAAATATAATATATGATACCTAAAGCAAACATATTTCTACTTTTTTCAGCAGTTTTATTGTCTGTTGTTAGTTCTTTAATACTTTCTTTAGTCATTGATGAAATAGGAGCTTTGATAAGATTATACTTTTCAAGGCTGCCATCGTCCAATGGGTTGGTTTTGTAACCTGCTTTTTCTATAGCTTTTTCTTCAAAAGAATCGGCATCTACAATAAGAGTAGCACCAATCTTTGCCCATTTCAAATTTGATTTTAAGGAAGCAGGATTCATTGCAACAAGCACATCGCATTGGTCACCTGTAGTGTGAACCTTGCTTGAACCAATATGAACCTGAAAACCTGATACCCCTGCAACAGTATTATGCGGAGCTCTGATCTCAGCCGGATAATCCGGAAAAGTTGCCAAATCATTTCCTGCCAAAGCAGCACTATCTGAAAATAATGTTCCCGTTAATTGCATACCATCGCCCGAATCACCGACGAATTTTACAACAACGTCTTCTCGTTCTATTATTTCCTTTTTCTTTTTATCAGCCATTGTCTTGAATTTTTAATGATAATTACGCTGCAAAGTTACAATTTTATTAATTCTCTTGGACAATTATTCTCTTTTTTTTGCAGTTTATTTAAAAATCTTTATTTTTTTACTGATAATACAGTCGATAGATACAGATTAATTAGTATTTTTGCACTTTATTTTTTAAATAATAAGCTAAGTGAAAGAAAAAATCTCACGTTTGATGCACGAAATCGATTCATTTATTCCTGAACAGAAGGAGCATTTAGAACATTTTCGTATAAAGTATTTAGGTAAGAAAGGTATTATTCAGGATTTGTTTGCCGATTTTAAGACAGTAGTTCCCGAAATTCGCAAAGAAATGGGTGTAATGCTAAACGATCTTAAACAAAAAGCACAGCAAAAAATAGATGAACATAAATCTAAGTTTGATTCTTCTGATGATACTAATGCAAATTTAGACCTTACTTTGCCTGCCGAATTTAATGAATTAGGTTCGCGTCATCCTTTGTCTATTGTAAGAAACGAAATCATAAGTATCTTTTCGAGGATAGGATATGTTGTAAATGAAGGGCCGGAAATTGAAGACGACTGGCATAACTTTACTGCATTAAACTTTCCTCCAGAACATCCTGCCCGTGATATGCAGGACACTTTCTTTATCGAAAAAAACAAAGAACAGGGAGATATTGCGCTTCGTACCCACACTTCGTCGGTGCAGGTAAGGGTGATGGAAAGGAGCAAACCACCTATCCGTGCTATTTTCCCAGGTAGAGTTTTCCGTAACGAAGCTATTTCGGCTCGTGCACATTGCATATTCCATCAGGTGGAGGGGCTTTACATTGACAAGAATGTTTCCTTTGCCGATTTAAAACAAACACTCTTATATTTTGCCAAAGAAATGTTTGGCGAAAGCACACAAATACGCTTGCGTCCATCTTATTTCCCTTTCACCGAACCATCGGCTGAAATGGATATTTCGTGCAGTATTTGCGGTGGCAAAGGTTGCAACATTTGTAAACATACAGGCTGGGTAGAGATATTAGGCTGCGGCATGGTTGATCCAAATGTGCTCACCAATTGTGGCATAGATGCTACCGAATACACTGGTTTTGCTTTCGGAATGGGTATCGAACGTATCACGATGCTTCGTTATGGCATCCGTGATTTACGCTTATATTTTGAGAATGATTTAAGATTCCTCAAGCAGTTCGAAGGCGCCATTTAAAAGACACAACAAATTTTATCATACCAAAAAAGCCTTACATATATATAATATGTAGGGCTTTTATTTTTTTCCCCTTACGGGAATGCTTTTAAATTTCTTTGATTTTATTAGTAAATACTTTTCAAAAACGTGTACTTCAAATCATTTTTTTCTTAATTGCAAATACACGACACTATCACAGACAAGCACGTCTCTATCACAGATACGCACGTCTCTATCACAGACAAGCACGTCTCTACCACAGACAAGCACGTCTCTGCCACAGACAAGCACGTCTCTACCACAGACAAGCACGTCTCTACCACAG
>CAYRBL010000192.1:4621-6679 GCA_964422385.1 uncultured Bacteroides sp. | reverse complement strand
TTGGCTACAACTTATGGTTTAGAATACGTAGCAACAGGCGAGATGCTCGAACAGGAGATTAAACAAAGTACCGAAACGGGCAAAAGGATTACCGAATTATATGAGAACGGGCAGCTAGTCCCCGACGAAATTGTAGTACAACTCATCGAAAAAAAGCTATTAAACTCAAAAGATATAAAAGGATTTATCTTTAAAGGCTTTCCCAGAACACTTGTACAGTCGTACATTTTAGATGGATTGCTGAAGAAACATAGCTCTAGCATTTCTAAAATAATAGAAATAGAAGTGCCCACTTTAGAGCTGATAAAAAGATTGGACATGAGAAGCAAAACTGATGATTGCATGCCTTATGATACCAGCACAGCCAAGATTGTGCAGCGACTACAGGAACACGAAAGCAAAACTGTGCCCGTAATTGAGAAATATAATCAGCTGCATGGAGTATGTAAAATAGATGGGATGGGTAGCTTTGAAGAGGTTTACAAAAAGATCTCTTTTGAGATTGAAAATGGCTTTAAGAATCTAAGATAATTTGATTAAAATTCATTTTATTAAGATAAAAACAAACAAAAATATAATAATAACTGTTTCTTATTTACATTTAAGAATAAAAATTAACTAAAAAATGATTACACCAAGCATACCTCTTGATGAGGATAAGAGGTTACAGGCATTAAAAGAATACTCTATTCTCGATACTTTACCAGAAAAAGAGTACTATGATATAACGTATTTGGCTTCTCAAATATGCGGTACTCCTATCTCATTAATTAGTTTGATTGATGACAAAAGGCAATGGTTTAAGTCGCATCACGGACTTGATGCCACCGAAACTCCAAAAGAAATTGCGTTTTGTGCCCATGCCATTAACGATAAAGATAATATTTTTATAATAAAAGATTCCCGCAAAGACGAGCGTTTCCATGATAATCCTTTAGTAACTGATGAGCCTTACGTAATTTTTTACGCAGGTGTGCCTTTGATAAGTTCTGATGGCTATGCTTTGGGTACTTTATGTGTGATTGACAATAAACCTAACGAGCTTAGCGAGTCGCAACTAAAGGCACTTCAGGCATTATCAAACCAGTTGATGCATCTTTTTGAATTAAGAAAGAAATCGATAGAATTAGAGACCAAGATTTACGAGATAGAAGCTCAAAATTTAGGTCTGGAACAGTTTGCTCGTATAGCTGCTCATGATATTAAGTCTCCATTGAATAGTATTATAATGATGTCGGAGTTTTTCGAGATGAATTATAGTGAACAATTAGATGCAGAAGGCGTGGATTTTCTTAAACTTATCAGCGCATCATCACATAAGCTTGTTGAACTTATCGATGGCATCCTAGCTTATAGCAAGAGTGCACGTTTACTTTCGGAAGACAAAGAGGATGTTTGTATAAAGACGATGGTAAAAGAATTAATACCATTAGTTGATCCAAAAAATGAAGTAACTTTTAATTTTAGCTCTGCTAATGATTTTACGGTATTCACTAATAACATTGCCCTTAAACAAATTCTATTAAATCTGCTTAACAATGCAATTAAATATAATGATAAAGAAGAAATACTAGTTACAATTAACATCGAAAACAATCCCGATTTTGTAAAGGTAAATATTGTTGACAACGGTCAGGGCATAAGAGAAGAGGACATTGAGAAAGCTTTTCATATTTTCGAAGTTGTTACAGGACTCGACAGGAATGGTGAAAAAGGGAATGGCATCGGACTGGCAACAGTTAAATCTTTAGTTGAAGGTTTGGGCGGTACTATCACTTTAACATCTGAGGTGGGCAAGTACTCCAACTTTGAATTTACCTTTAAGAAGTAAATTTCATTTCTATTTATTGAATTAATCCTATATTAGGCGGGTCTTATCTGGCACATAATAAGCCAATAAACCAATCTTTATTCTTATAATTGTCAAAAGACGTCACTATCATAGTTACGCACGTCTCTATCACAGGAACGCACGTCTCTACCACGGATACGCACGTCTCTACCACAGATATGCACGTCTCTACTACAGGAACGCTCGTCTCTACCACAGATACGCAC
>CAYRBL010000192.1:0-4521 GCA_964422385.1 uncultured Bacteroides sp. | reverse complement strand
CGTCTCTACCACAGATACGCACCTCTGAGTGAATGCGCAATTCTTCAATAAACAGACTCTATATGTTCCCTTATGATTAAAACAAAAAAGCCTTCATCAACTAAATGATGAAGGCTCTTTTAATATAGGACAAACCTTAATTTGTAATCAAACTATTTTTTCTTAACAGCATTAGGATTATAACCTCTTTGTTTTGCTATATCTTCTAATCTTTGTTGAAACTTAGATTTAGTTACCACTTTTTTCTTGTTCTCCTGAATAATTGCATGTATTTTGTCTTCGTTAACCATACGTCTTATCACAAACATTTGTCCAAAAGTAATCATTGTTGATAAGAAATAGTAGTAATTTAAAGCCGAAGAATAAGAGTTAAGGAATCCAAGGAACATAATAGGCATCACGTACATCATGGTTTTCATTCCAGGCATGCTTTGTGTCGATCCCATCATATCATTATTCATTTTGGTGTAAATAAGATTTGAAATCGCCATCAATAGCGCAAACAAACTAATATGATTGCCATAATAAGTACTTAAAATAGGTATTTGAGTTGTCCATGAGAAGATCGAATCATAACTCGACAAGTCGGTAGCCCATAAAAATGGTTGCTGTCTCAACTCGATTGAAGCAGGGAAGAACCTGAACATCGCAATAAGAATTGGGAACTGCAATAGCATCGGAATACATCCAGACATTGGGTTGGCACCAGCTTTTTTGTACAATGCCATCGTAGCCCTTTGCTTGTCCATTGCCTGTTCTTTCTTTGGAAACTTCTTTCCAATCTCGTCAACTTCAGGTTTCAACACTTTCATCTTTGCCGAAGAGATGTAAGATTTATAAGCTATCGGGAACAACACTATTTTTAATAATATTGTTAAGATAAGTATGATGATACCAAAGTTCCAATTGAAATTGCTTAAGAAATTAAACACAGGAATCACTGCATAGCGATTGATCCATTGTAGTAAAAAGAAACTCCATCCTAAAGGAATCTGTCTTTCCAGATCAAGTTTGTAATCTTTTAAGATGTTATATTTATTAGGACCAAAATAAATCGACATATCTACAGATTGATTGGCTTCGTTGCTATATGGTAATGCAACTCTTGTTTGCATTGTTTTCAAATAACGTCCGCCATCTTTCTTTGGGTCGGTAAAAGATTTTACAAAAGCAGTTACGAACTGATCTTTTGCTATAAGAGTTGTAGAGAAAAACTGTTCTTTAAACGATACCCATTTCATTGGATATTTCAACTCATTTTCGCCATCTTTTGTCTCACTTAAATAGTCAACGTCATCCTTTAAAGGTTTGTAATAAACAGAAGAAATCATTCTTTCGTTCTTCAAGCTCTTTTCCTGATGACGAATGTCAGCATTCCACATCAAATCTATGAAGTTTGCATTTTGTGTAATGGCATTTTGTGTTCCTACAAAGTTTATCTTAAAACCAGTCATGTAAGCATCGCCATAAAGAGTATAAACAAACTCAATATACTTTGATTTATCGCCAATCGAATCGCAAGCATTTGCATAAAGACGCATAGCAAACTTCAACGAATCTTTTCCGGTAACAGTTAAATGTTCTTTTCCTTCGTTTTTCTTATCTAAGAAAACAGGTTCAAAGAATAGTTTGCCTGTATTAATAAGTCTATTGTTTGAATAAAAATTAAGGAAGAACTCTGAAGAGTCTTTTTCATAAATTATCAAAGGCAAAGAGTCAAAAGTACTGAATTTCTTTAGTTGAATAGAAGAAATTCTACCTCCTTTTGAAGAAATAGTAAGTTTTAAAAGATCATTTTCTATGGTATAATCTTTATCGATCCCTTTAGTTGCACTCGAAAATGCACCATACTCATCTTTATTAATAGAAGAAGTAGCTTTGTTATTACTATCTTTTACTACTCCATTTTGAGTTGTCGAATCGTTTGGATTTGCTTTAAGCTGACTATTACTAACCATCTTCTGAGCCGTAGCCATAGAGTCTTGAACGTGCTTCATCTGAAGTTCTCTCTTAGCAACTTCCTCTTTCGAAGGCTGAGTCCAGATACTGTATCCTATGATAAGTAGAAAGATTAGTAATAAACCGTAAATTGTATTCCTGTCCATTTATTATTTAATTATAGTAGTTTAAATTAAGTGTGCAAAGGTAATCATTTATTTAATATTAGCACTTATTTCCGTTTTTCATTGCTGCTTTTACAAAACTTAAGAACAATGGATGCGGATTTACCACTGTGCTTTTGTATTCAGGATGAAATTGTACGCCTACAAACCAAGGGTGGTCTTTTATCTCAACAATCTCTACCAGATTATCTTTAGGATTAATCCCAGCAGCTATCATCCCTGCATCTTCGTAAGCTTGTTTGTATTTATTATTAAATTCGTAGCGATGACGATGTCTTTCCGAAATCTCTTTTGCTTGATAGATGTCTCTTAATTTAGAATCTTCAGTCAATTCGCAAGGATAAGCACCTAATCTCATAGTTCCACCTTTTTTGCAAACCGATTTCTGGTCTTCCATTATATCAATAACAGGATAAGCAGTCTTAGGATTCATTTCGGTTGAATGCGCATCTTTAAATCCTAATACATTTCTGCCGAATTCAACAACTGCACATTGCATCCCCAAACAAATACCAAGGAATGGAATCTTGTTTTCTCTTGCATATTTAATAGCAGTTATCTTCCCTTCAATTCCTCTTTCACCAAAACCAGGAGCAACCAAAATACCATTTAAACCTTTAAGTTTTTCCATAACGGTATCTTCATTTACACTTTCGGAGTGAATCATCTTTACGATAACTTTACATTTTAAAGAGCCACTTGCGTGAACAAAAGATTCGCTAATTGATTTATAAGCGTCTTTTAATTCTACATATTTTCCAACCAAACCAATGGTAACTTCACAATCTGGGTTCTTTAATTTAAAAAGAAACTCTTCCCATTTGCTTAAATCAGGAACTCCCTCTACAGGTATTTTAATTTTATTTAATACCTGAATATCGAGTTGCTCTTCGCGCATCAAAACAGGAACATCATAAATAGTTTTAGCATCTATAGATTCAATAACACATAAAGGATCAACGTTGCAAAACAATGCTATTTTATTTTTGATGCCATCATTCAAAGGTTTTTCTGTTCTGCAAACGATAATATCAGGTTGTACTCCTTGTTCCAGCATCATTTTCACCGAATGTTGAGTAGGCTTAGTTTTTAATTCGCCTGCAGCAGCCAAGTAAGGTATATAAGTAAGATGAATAACAACACAATCGCTACCCATTTCCCATCTCATCTGACGAACAGCTTCTATATAGGGTAAAGATTCGATGTCGCCAACTGTTCCACCAATCTCAGTTATTACAAAGTCGAATTTGTGTTCAGTTCCTAGTATTTTAATCCTATGCTTAATCTCATCAGTGATATGTGGAATTACCTGTACCGTTTCCCCTAAATAATCTCCTCTTCTTTCCTTTTCAATTACCGAAAGATAAATTCTACCTGTAGTAACATTGTTAGCCTGTGAAGTAGGAACATTTGTAAAACGTTCGTAATGGCCAAGGTCAAGATCAGTTTCTGCGCCATCTTCAGTTACATAACATTCTCCGTGTTCATAAGGATTCAAAGTCCCTGGATCTATATTAATATATGGATCTAATTTCTGTATGGTAACGGTATAACCTCTTGCCCTAAGCAGTTTTGCTAAGGAAGAAGAAATAATGCCTTTCCCTAATGAAGATGTTACTCCACCTGTTACGAAGATATATTTTGTGGTCATGATGTTGTTTTATTTAATCAATACTGATTATATTATGATAATTAAATTTCTTATAATAATTGTTTTTACTTAAAGGTCAAGTTGTTTAAATTAATTCATGTAATAAAATTCAGTATGTTTTCGAAGGCAGCAAAATTATAAAAAACAAAGGGATTACAGAAATAAAATTTCGTAATCCCTCTTTATTTTTATATTTTTAAGTTATTCGCCTAAATATGCACGTAGAAGTTTGTTCTTTGATGTGTTTTTTAATCGCCTTAATGCTTTCTCTTTTATCTGTCTTATCCTTTCGCGAGTCATACCATACTTTGCACCAATTTCGTCTAATGATAATGCATGACTAATCCCTATTCCATAAAACAAGTTTATAACATCTCTTTCCCTTTCTGTTAGGGTTGCCAACGATCTTTGTATCTCTTTCGCTAAGGATTCTTTTAATAAATTAGTATCAGCAAAAACATTATCATCAGAAACAAATAAGTCAATAAAATTGGTGTCCTCATCTTGTATCAAAGGTGCATCCATCGAAATATAGCGGGTAGTTATACTTAATACTTCTGCTATCTTATTTGAAGGGATGTCTAATGCATCAGCTATTTCATCAATGGAAGGAGCTCTTTGAAGTTTTTGTTCTAATTTAGATGACTCCTTTCTTATTTTATTAATAGATCCAACTTGGTTTAATGGCAATCTTACTAACCTCGATTGCTCGGCCATCGCTTGTAATATCGCTTGTCGAATCCACCA
>CAYRBL010000191.1:0-6690 GCA_964422385.1 uncultured Bacteroides sp. | reverse complement strand
CACAATTTTATTTAACAAAAAAGAAGCTCTAGCAATATTGATCATTAATTACGGTAACTTATTTTTTTGGAGAATTTGAATGCAGGGCGTTCAAATAAATAATAAAAGCCTGTTGCAAATAGAAATGCAAATACTAGTGTGATGAGTTTAAGTACAAGTTGATTCGGAATATAATCTCGTATATAAAGATCTAACCAACCTGAAGCTTCGGCATGTACCAAGTATAATGAAAAGGAAATCATCCCTAAAAAATTAGTTACTTTCCATTGTTTGTTTACAATAAAAATAACTATAGTAGCAAACAAAGTGGTTAAAACGATATCTATTCCATTTTTAAAATACATTAGAAAAAGAGTAATACCTAGAAATAATAAAAATATTTTTATTGAAATATGATTTATTTTAAAAAGGAAAATAAGTATTCCTGCCATAAACAACAATCCATATTGAAATATAAAAAAATTATATGGAAGCATGATTATCCAACAAATATAAGCCCAAACAAAGAACAAAACAAGTGGAATAAATTTATTTTTATGCATTAAAAGCGAAAAAAGAAGACCTATTATTATGTAATATTGGAATTCGATAGCGAGCGTCCAATAGACTAAAGTGTATGCTTCTTTTCCAAAATATTGATTGAGATAAAAAAAGTGTAAAAGAAATTGCTTTAGGTCCAAATGATACCATCCTCCATGAATAGCAGTATGAATAAAACGCATTAATACAATCAACAAAAAACTGATAATGTATGGAGGTTCAATACGGCAACTACGTTTGAGCATATAGCGTGGAAATTTTTTAAATGTATATTTATTCATATACATCGAATATGGAATAATGAATCCGGATATTATAAAAAACAAAGCCAAACCAAGATATCCTTTCAATAAAATTGACTTTATAATAGGGATGTGCTCGAAAGCAGTATTCGCAAGAATATGAAAAAAGCAAACAGCAAGAGCTGCAATTCCTCTCAACAAATCAAGTGAAGCAATATGTCCAGTACGTTGTATATTAGTTTGCATATAATTATTTAGTAGTTTTTTGCTTAATAATAAAAAAATTATTATTACTTATTTTTAAAATGTTAGTTCTTATTTTTCTTCAAGGCTTCTCCAAGTCCAATAAAACTAATACTTGTTTTTAATAATTGCAAAAATACTATATATTCTGATATGAATTTAATGTTTTATTAATAAAATTAAAGATTGTTGAACACACATATTAATGTAAAGTCAAAATAATATCGTTTGTTGATGTCTTAGTTTTTTTTCATATTAAAATGCATCTTTTACTTATACTTTTTATTCAGATTTTAATAAAAAATACTTTTTAAATATAATCAGTATTAGTAAACATTTAAATAATGTAATCTTATGTTCTCTTTTTTCCTTACAATATCAAATTACATAAGTTGAAGCTACTTTTAATTGAGATAGTAATAATTTATACTATTTGTCGCACCCGCTACAATCGGATGTGCTTATTAGCTATTTTCGACACACCCGCTACAATCGGATGCGCCTATTAGCTCTTTTCGGCACACCCGCTACAATCGGATGCGCCTATTAGTCTTTTTCGACACACCCGCTACGAACGGATGCACCTATTAGCACTAATCGTCACGTCCGCTACAAACGGAAGCTACAATTAGCTCAATTTGGTACTATCAAAACTTTGGGTGGTTTAAAATTGTAAAAATTACAGCTATGCTAACTTTGTTATATATAAAAATAAATAAACTTATTCTTACGAAAATAAATTTAAGATAGACATGAATATTTTTTATTAATCCTAAATTAATTAAACGCTAAAGTATAAAAAGAAGTAGGGACGTAATTAAAGATAATATAAAACTGAGTAAAATGATAATGCCTACAATTCCTCGAACAACGAAAGTAGTTTTTTGAGTTCTTCCACCTTTTCTTCGTTATTAATCTGGCTAAATGAATACACCAAATTATTAATTAATCTGCGGATAATGCTAAGATTTGAGCACGGAGAATAGAAACTTGCCTGTGGTTCTACTTTTATTTGTTTTAAGAAGACATCAATTTCATTTCTAGAAAAAACAATGCCATTTGTAACAGGATTTATATAAAACAACACATCTTTTTCGTTGGTATTGCCCATAGAAGTGGTGTAGGCCAACACAAAATTCTGCGGAAGATTAACACCATACACAGGTATATCCTCGCTTTGGGCCAAAATAAGATATAGAATGCCCAGCGAAAGTGCATTCCCTTTTTTGGTTTCAAGCAAAGTATTGATAAAGGAATTTTGTGGCAAATGTATGTTTTTAATATTAGCATTAAATTCATGGATATTAAAAAAAACACGATTCAACACTTTTATTTGCTCAAAAGCTGTTAGGTTTTCATTTAATTCGAGCCACAAATCGCGTTTCAAAAGATTTATTTGCTCATTAATATGCTGCTCATCCAAATCAGGATATTGAAATTTTGAAACAATAAGAAAGGCTTTAAGCAGATTATGTTCGTCACCATGAACCCAATCCGAAAGTTCTTCATAAACTTTATCAAATTGAATGACATGCATTATATTTTCGATGCGCTCTTGCACTTCTGTATTAAAAGTATTGTCCCAAGTAGCTTCCAAGATAGGCAAAACATCAGGACCAAAATCGAGAATCTTGTTTCTGATATCAATATATATTCGCTCATCAGGCTCATCCAGCAGGCTTACCAAAGCTTTAAGTTCGCTATTATTTTCGAGTGTATTCATTGCAAAAAAACAAATATAGGCAGATTTAGTTTACAAAGATGTAAGTCTATTTAAGGTCATTTCGGTTAAATTATTCATTGCGCCCTTATAATTGGAGCTGAATTTCTTGGTAACTCTATTGGCAATAAGCACACAAATAGTCAAAGCCTGATGCCCCAACAACCCACTTAAACCATACAAAGCCGAAGTTTCCATCTCCAGATTTGTAATCCTTTTATCATTAAATCTAAAAGATTCGATTTTATCATTAATATCAGGATAAGCTAATTTCAAACGCAACTCTCTGCCCTGTGGTCCATAAAAACCGGGAGCAGTAGCGGTAATTCCAGTTTGCAAGCCCTCCCCTATTTTATTCATTAAAGATTCTGAAGCTTTCACAACATAAGGTGTTGGCAGGTTGTTAGCCCATGAAGCATGCTTAATAAAAGCTTCAGTCATTTCTTTATTAATAACATTTTTGTCATCTTTATAAAAATGCAACATACCATCAATTCCCAAGCCATATTCCGACATCAAAAAGGAATCGACCTCCAAATCGGATTGCAAAGCACCTGAAGTGCCGAGGCGAATTAGATTTAATGAGGTGTGTTTATCTTTAATTTCTCTTTTTTCTAAATCAATATTAAAAATAGCATCCAGTTCGTTTATCACAATGTCGATATTATCAGGCCCCATCCCTGTCGAAATCACGCTTACTCGTTTATTATTAAATACACCTGTATGCGTACAAATCTCACGGTTCATCATTTTATAATCTATCTTCTCAAAAAAGGAAGAAATTTCGGGAACTCTACCCGGATCGCCTACCAAAATAATGTTTTCGGCAACATTCTCCTGTCGTGCTCTGATATGATAAACAGTATTATCTGCTGCAAGTACCAGCTCTGATTCTTTAATCTTTGTCATTTTAAATCTTTTTAATTTGTTTGGCTTAGCCTTTACAAAATTAACAATAATAAATTCATTTAAATCTTTTTTTTTACTAATTAAAATCATTTTTATAATATCTTTGTTACTTAATTACAAAAGTAATATTAAATCTTAAATTAAATCAAAAATATTCATAATAATGAACGAGCAAAGCGTAATTTTAGTACCAGTAGATTTTAGTCCAAAGTCAATAATCGCATTTGAGCAAGCTACCCATTTAGCAAAGCTTCTGAAACATGATATCATGTTGCTATATGTACACGAAGAAACTGGAGTGTTTTCAAAGCTATTTTCGGATAGCGAAGAAGATACAAAAGTTATGGAAAAACTCCAGAATAAACTTAATGAAATATCAAATCATTTTGGAATAATATGTGGAGTTAGAATTAAAACGATGTTGGGCAAAGGACGTATTTCTACTAAAATTGTTGAAATAGCTGAGATGTTAAATGCGCACATGATTGTAATGGGCACAAATAGTGAGGAAGATCATGTAACTACTATTGGTGCTAACACACATAGAGTTGTACGTTGGGCAAAGTGTCCGGTAATTACTATAAACGGTTTGGAACATCATTCAGGATGCAGAAGTATCTTGCTCCCTTTGGATATTTCAAATGAAACGCGTCAGAAAGTTACACGCGCTATCGAAATGGCTAAATATTTTGGTTCAACTATAAAGGTTGTGTCAGCATTATCTCATAAATATAACAAAGCACAAATAATAAAAATAAAATCTCAGCTCAACCAAGTTGAAAATTTTATATTGGAACGCAATATTGATTGCAATACAGAACTAATTGAAACGACTAAAGACGAAAAATCTGTAGTTCCAATTATCCTAAAATATGCTGAAGAGCAAGGCGACATTGACCTAATCATGATAATGACACAACAGGAAGTTGGCTGGATCGAAAAGTTTATTGATTCAGAAGCACAGGAAATGATACGTACTGCTAAAATCCCTGTAATGTCTATTGCACCTAAAGAAATAGGCATTATTGAATCAAAAGGATTCTAAAAAACTAATATATTTTTAATAAATATTAACCCAATTTAGACCTAACAGTTTTTAATAATCTGTTAGGTCTTTTTATCTAAACTATTTCTTATATGAACGTTGAAATCATTAGCATTGGCGACGAATTATTAATTGGTCAGGTGGTGAACACCAATGCCTCATGGATGGGAACTCAGTTGAATCTAGCCGGACTAAATGTTAGTAAGATTACAGCAATCTCTGATAAAAAAGATGCAATTGTCAAGTCTATTGATGACGCTTTCGCGAATGCAGATATTGTATTAATAACAGGTGGACTTGGCCCTACCAACGATGATATTACCAAGCATACTTTATGTGAATATTTCGACAGTAAACTTGTTTTTCATCAGGAAAGTTATGAGAAGGTAAAAGAGTTGTTTGGTGCAAGAGGTGTTGGAGTAACTGAATTAAACCGTCAGCAGGCAGAAGTTCCTGACAAATGTAAGGTCATTATCAATAATAATGGTACCGCACCCGGAATGTGGTTCGAGAAAGATGGGAAGATATTGGTTGCAATGCCTGGTGTCCCTTTCGAGATGAAAGCTATGATGACTGACTTTATTATCCCCGAACTCACCAAAAATAATACAAATAAGATTGTACATTATACAATTCTCACCACAGGTGTTGGCGAATCTTTTTTAGCCGATTTAATTAAAGATTGGGAAGCAGAATTGCCACAACATATCAAGCTTGCCTACTTACCTCAACCTGGAGTTGTTCGATTGAGATTATCAGCTTATGGTCAGGACAAAAAAGAATTGGAAGATACAATTAAAATCTATGTTGATAAATTAAAAAATCTTATTCCAGATTTGATATTTGGATATAACGAGGATACTCTACCTTCAGTTATTGGAATACTTTTGAAAGAAAAAGGCAAGACACTTGCAACTGCCGAAAGTTGTACAGGAGGATATATCGCACATCTTATTACAAGTATTGCAGGAAGCTCCAAATATTATAAAGGCAGTGTAATTTCCTATGCAAACGAAATTAAAACATCTGTATTAAAAGTAAAAGAAGAAACACTTTTACAACATGGAGCCGTTAGTGAACAATGTGTTACTGAGATGGTACAAGGAGTTATTGAACTTATGAAAACCGATTATGCAATTGCTATTTCGGGCATAGCCGGGCCAGATGGCGGCACAGATGAAAAACCAGTAGGAACAACGTGGATTGCTATTGCCAATGGAAAAGAAATTATCACTAAAAAATTCTTAATAGGCAACGAACGAAGTCGTAATATAGAGCGAGCAGCAATCACTGCTTTAAATATGTTAAGGAAAGTTTTTTAATTTACCTCTTCCTATTTAGTTGAAATAGTAGTCTATATAGTGGAGGTGTCATCTATCAATGTTGAGGTGCCATCATTCGACGTTGCGATGCCATCATTCGACGTTGCGATGCCATCATTTTAAGGTGCGATGCCATCATTTTAAGGTGCGATACCATCATTTTAAGGTGCGATGCCATCATTTTAAAGTGCGATGCCATCATTTTATGTTGAGGTGTCATCATTTTAAGTTGCGGTACCATCATTTTAAGTTGAGATGCCACCATTTAGATATACGATAATATATTTCATAGTTGAGGTACTATTATTGATATTTGTAAAATAATTATTCGAATTATATTTTAATAAAAAGAAAAGATATTTATTAAATAAGTAGTATCTTTGTAAAAAAAAGGACAATGAAAAAAGCAGATTTAACGATAATAGTTCAAGAGGATAAAGAAAGTGGATGGTTAGTAGGGCAGATAGAAGAATTTCCTGCTGCTATTTCGCAAGGTAAAACTTTGGATGAATTAAAAGAAAACCTTAAAGATGCTTTAAAACTATTATTGGAAACTCAAAAAGAAGATTTAAATAAGGATTACTTATTAAAAAAAGTAGTTAGACGTAAATTACAATATTCTTAATAAAAAAAACCAAGTTAACTATTACGAATTAAGAAATATTTTAT
>CAYRBL010000190.1:0-6720 GCA_964422385.1 uncultured Bacteroides sp. | reverse complement strand
ATTTAACTACTTTTATAAATGCTATGCTTCAAACTAAAAATGGCTGTCAATCTTTATTAGATCAACAGCCATTCTTTTCAATTCATTTTGGTATGAATAATTATGTAAACTAAAGTTTATTCTAAGCTTCCTATAGCCTTTTCAACTTCTGTTAAAATATCACATGACTTAACCAAAGCTTTCATTGCATTATGATCTGGATGCAAAGGACGATCTATATCTAAATAATCGACATGCTTTCTAATTACATCATAAGCTGTCTGAGTTCCCTTACCGAATTTATAAGGAGTTTCGTACTTCGTGCGTAAATCTAAAGCTTGTGACGCTGCCATAAACTCAATCCCAAGGATACCATAAGCGTTGTCCAGAATCTGGAAGTTCTTTAAAGCAGTATTCATACCCATTGATACAAAATCTTCCTGATCTGCAGCAGCTGGAATAGACTGTATGGATGCTGGCATCGAAAGTATTCTTTGTTCTACTATCTGCATGTCGGCTGTATACTGGCTCAACATTAATCCGGAGAACATTCCAGGATTATGTGTTAAGAATGGAGGCAATCCAACGCTCAATGCAGGATTATTTAACCTGTTCATTCTTCTTTCTGAAAGCACACTTACCATTGTTATGCAATATCCGGCCATATCCATAGGCACCGACACCGGTGAACCCTGGAAGTTGGCTCCTGAAAGTTGTATTCCTTCTTCAGGGAAGAAAATAGGATTATCTCCAACACCATTTAATTCAATTTCCACCTGAGATCTGGCATAAGCCAAAGCGTCATGGGCTGCTCCAATAACCTGTGGAGTTGAACGCATAGAGTATGCATCTTGCACTTTCACTTTTAATCTCTTTTCGGCTAAGTCTCCATCTGCTGCAACCTTACGTATAGCATTTGCACTTCTCATTGCGCCTTTAAAACCACGAATCTCATGTATCTTGTGATTGTATGGACCCAAATTTGCCTTCAATGCTTCCAATGTCATAGTACATGCGATCTCTGCTTGCTTTAGCCAGTTGTTTGCATCATACAAAAACAATGCACTCATAGCTGTCAACACGTTTGAACCATTAATAGCGGCCAACCCGTCACGTGCCATAAGCCCTGGAATAGGTATTCCGGCTTTATCCATAGCCACTTTTCCATCCAAAAGTTCGCCTTGGTAAAATGCCTGACCTTCGCCCATCAATAGCAAAGCAATTTGCGACATTGGTGCAAGGTCTCCGCATGCTCCTACTGATCCTTTTTCGCATACATACGGTGTTACACCTTTATTTAGCATATCCACGAAGGTTTGGGTAACCTCTAATCTTACTCCGGAGTTTCCATGGGCGTGTACATTAATACGTCCGAGCATTGCACCTCTTACATGCGCCAATGGCATAGCTTCGCCGATACCTGCAGCGTGATTATACACCAAATATTTCTGGAAATCCTTCACCTGGTCGTCGTTCAGCACTACTTCGGAGAACTCCCCAATACCTGTGTTCACACCATACATAATCTCGTGGGCTTCCACTTTCTTTTCTAGCATCGCTCTACAAGCTTTTATTCTTGCAACTGCATCCGGGTGTAGTTCCACCTTCTCATTATTGCGGGCAACTCTTGCTACGTCTTCTATCGTAAGCCCACTTCCTTTAATAATTAGCGTCATTTTATTGTTTCTTTATTTATGATTTATGATTTGTTTATTTTAAGCAACAAACTTACTACTATTTTTTTAATATTAGACCTATTGTTTGCAACTAAATTTTATATTATTTCGAAACCTCTGCTTTTCAATTCTATTCTAAGGATAATTTAGCTAGCTTTTCTTACTTTTCCTTTAATTGTAAGTGTTATTTTTGGCTTCTTTGGGTCGTTATTTACAATTGTAACTTCTATTTTTTGAGCTCCTATCTTTTTATTTGTATTAAAAATTGCTTTAATACTCCCCTTTTCTCCTGCTTTTATAGTTTTCTTTTCAACAGATGTTGTCAGGCTTTCATCGCTCGACAAGATTTCTTTTATAATTAAATCACTTTGCCCTTTATTTTCAAACTCAAATTCTATTGGTATCTTATCGCCTTCTTTAGCTTCCGCAAAATTATATTCAGTAGTTTTAAAACATATTTCGGGTGGGGTTTCAACTTTGTTTTCGATAACATTTGCCGTTATATATATTACTTTTTCCTGCATCAATGTATCATCCGTCATTATTGATATTCTACAAAAGTCCTCCCCTATTTTATTCCTTTTATTAGCATCATATATTATCTCTATTTCCGCTTCTTTTTGGGCTTTTAATTTAAGCTTACAGGGCTTTATTGTAACCCACACAGGTATATTTTTAAACTCCAGTTTCATGGTCTTGCCCCACGCATTATAGATGCACAATTTCTGAGTCTTTTTATCATTTATATTTATTTTTTCTATCATAAAATGATTATTCACCATCCTTAAATTGCCATAGCCCTGCTTATATTTCCTTTCTACAATAGTTTTTTCTTTCGGGATTATATGGCCTAATAAATAAAGGAGTATATGCGGATTCGAGCGGTCATTTGTATATACAATTATCGACTTTTTAAACTCTCCGTGATTCTTTGCCGCATCATAAATTGTCTCAATCGTGCCTTCGTTTCCTGGCAGTACTGGGTCGTTGGTATATTTCACCGAAGTGCAGCCACAACTCGGTTGCACCATTATAATTTTAAGAGTATCGCTACCTGTATTTTTAAATTTAAATACATTTGTAACCGTCCCTACCTCCTGTTTTACGCTCCCGATATTAATACTCGTCTCCTCAAATTTAATCTTCGGACTATTCTGAGCATAAACACTTAGTATGATATTAATAAAAAGAATAAGTATAAGAATTTTCTTCATTTTTTTAAGTATGTTTTTTCTCTTTTTTACAAAAGTATTCAATTTTCAGTTCCCATTTTAGTTTTTATATAATATTAACACTAAACAAATATAAATTCAAAGTTTAATTTCTGATCATTTTTGGCACAGATATTGTTTAGATGTTAAAAAAAGATAATATTAATCAACATTGAGTAATTATTACTAAATTTGTATCGTAAAAATTGAATAGTTTTTAAAAGCAAAAATTAAATAGAAATGAAAAAAATAATAATAGTAATCAGTTTGTTGTTTATAGCATTAGCTACAACTTTTGCACAGGATTCACCACAGAAAAACAATGGTCCTGAAATTAAATTTAACACAAGTACGCACGATTATGGTACGATGATACAAGGTGCTGATGGTAATTGTGAGTTTAAATTTACCAATACAGGCAAAGAACCATTGGTTTTATCAAACGTAGTTGCTTCTTGTGGTTGTACAATTCCAACTTGGTCGCGCGAACCAATTATGCCAGGAAAAGAAGGTATCATCAAAGTGCATTATGACACCAATCGTTTAGGACCTATTGCAAAACAGATCACTGTAATGTCGAACGCTATTACTGATAGGGTTATTTTACAGATAACAGGATTAATAAATGCAAAACCTGCTGAACTGATGCCAGAAAAGAACACAAATCTTTTAAGTGCTCCAATTAATAAATAAAGTTAAAAAATAAAAGAAAATATACTATTTTTAATAATTGATTGTTATTAGATATTAAAATATTAGAGTAAAGAAAAAATAAATATTATTACAAAAAATAGGAATAACAAATTAAAAAAAATAAATAAATTAAATAATAATTAAAACATCATTCACATTATGAAAAAAGTAATCTTAACTTATTGCTTTCTATTTTTAGCAACTTTCTTAGTAAAAGCACAAGATGTGCCTCAAAATCCTAATGCAGCTGAAATTAAATTCAGTGCAACTACTCACGATTATGGCACAATCAATCAAGGTGCTAATGGAGATTGTGAATTCAAATTTACAAACACTGGTAAAGAACCTTTGATTTTATCAAATGCAGTTGGTTCTTGCGGTTGTACAGTTCCTACTTTTTCTAAAGAACCTGTTATGCCTGGTAAAACTGGTGTTATTAAAGTACATTACGACACAAATCGTGTTGGTGGCTTTTCAAAAAATGTTACTGTAACTTCTAATGGTAAAACAGATAGAGTTGTTTTAACTATCCAAGGTACAGTTAATGCGAAGCCAACTGAACAACCAGCTCCAACAGCTCCAACTAATCACTAAGATTAATAGAGACATTAAATTTTATAACGAATCCCGGTACTAACCTATCGGGATTTTGTTTTTTAACCTTAAATCAATTAAAAAAAATCGCATGCCAAAAATCTCAAATAAAGGTATTAATATGCCTGAATCACCTATCCGTAAATTAGTTCCTTTTTCGGATGTAGCTAAAAAGATAGGTAGAAAAGTATATCATTTAAATATAGGCCAACCCGATATCGAAACTCCAGAAGGCGCTATGGATGCACTTAGAAATACTGATATCAAAGTTGTTGAATACAGTCATTCGGCTGGTATTTTATCCTACAGAAAGAAATTAGTTGAATATTACAAAAGCTGTAATATCGACATTAACGAAAACGAAATTATAGTTACTAATGGTGGCTCTGAAGGCATACTGTTTGCTTTTATGATTTGCCTTAACGAAGGTGACGAAGTGATAATTCCTGAGCCTTTTTATGCAAATTATAATGGTTTTGCAAATGAAGCAGGTGTTATCGTAAAACCTATTAATTCTATCATCGACAATGGCTTTGCATTGCCAGCTATTTCGGAGTTCGAGAAATTGATTACTCCTAAAACCAAGGCTATTTTGATTTGCAATCCTAACAATCCTACTGGTTATCTTTATTCGGAAGAAGAATTACAATCTTTAAAAGATTTAGTAAAGAAGTACGATCTTTACTTGCTTTCTGATGAAGTGTATCGTGAGTTTTGCTATGATGGCAACCAACATTTCTCTGCTATGAATTTAAAAGGAATTGAAGACAATGTTATATTGTTAGATTCAGTTTCGAAAAGATATAGTGCGTGTGGTGTGAGAATTGGTTGTTTTATTTCTAAAAATAAAGAGGTAATGACCACAGCTATGAAGTTTGCACAGGCACGTTTAAGTCCGCCTACATTTGGTCAGGTTATTTCGGAAGCTGCTGTTGATACTCCTAAAGAATATTTTGATAAGGTTATCAATGAGTATGTAAACCGTAGAAATATCGTAGTAGAGTCGATTAATAAGATGGAAGGAAGTTTTTGTCCGAATCCTAAGGGTGCATTTTATGCTGTTGCCCGTTTGCCGATTGATGATGCTGATAAGTTCTGCCAATGGTTGTTGGAGTCGTTCGAATATAATAACGAAACCGTAATGTTGGCACCTGCTACAGGTTTTTATTCTACCAAAGGAAAGGGTAAAGATGAGGTGCGTATTAGTTACGTGCTTAAAGTAGAAGACTTGAAGGCTGCAATGAAATGTCTGGAAGAAGCTTTAAAGGTATATCCAGGGAGGACTATTAATAATTAAGAATTAAGAATTAAGAATTAAGATTTAAGAATTAAGATTTAAGAAATCCATCTTGCCTTACTCCCCTCTCCTTTTAGTTAAGGTTTTGGGGTGAGGTAATAAAAAAACCTTCATCAAATCAATGATGAAGGTTTTTTTGTAATTCTTAATTCGTAATTCTTAATAGATTAATCCTCCTGATAAATATCCATTTTCCAGCTTCCACCTTCTTTTAAGTTTAGGTTGGTGATGTTTAGGAAGTGATTAGTAGGGTCGCCTGTTGTTATTATTTTAAAAGATTTATTCATACCTTTTCTTACAATTTTACCTTTTGCGGTGCCTACTTCTGTAGTTGCAGTTAGTTCCAGACCTACCCTAAGATCAGTTGGGCCTATGTTATGGAGCAACAACCAATACGTGCCATCATAAATATCTTCGGCAGCATTTACAGTTGCCAAGGCATCAACTAATCCGTCAAGATGTTTGATGTCGTGACGAGTATGTCTGTATAATGTTTCTATCGGGAAAATTGCATGCATAAAATCATAATTACAATTGCTTTTATATTTTGCAAAATTATAAGCACCATACACAGCTATATTTACAGCTGTTCTCCCAGTATCTCTACCTGTGCGATCTGCACCTATATTAAATTTAGCAATATCCTGAACACTTTTTGCACTTGCATATCTTGTAACAAATGATGCTGCTTCATTATCAAATCCAACTGTAAAATCAGCTACATATTTATGAGCAGCAGTTGCATACCTTTGCAACAATCCAGGAGCTGTTGATTTATTCATAGCATTAAAATCTTCCATACCGTAAGTATAAAACTCTACATATTTATCATGTGAGGTTTTAAAATATTTACGTTTAACCATTCCCATGTTATCACTTGCAAATTCTTTGAATTCTGCTATCACATTTCCTCTTAGTTCTGTTTTACCTATACCGATTGAAAAATCAGTAACAAGTTTGTTAACATTTAAATGAAATGGATCATAAGCTGCAACTACTTCTGCAATTACATCTGTATAAATACCATCATCATCTGCAGCAGTTAAGCCTGTAACTACTACGTCTACATATACATCCATTCTTTTGTCGGTGATTTTTGGATCATCGTACGGATTGCTTAAATCGTCTTCGAGTCTAATCATATTATTATTTATTAATTTTAAAAATATTTGTTATCAATGATATATATATTGAAATTTTCATTGGTCGTATCGGCAACTGCAGCGATACGACCCCCGAAGGATTTTACTGTATCGTCGAATCTGACGAT
>CAYRBL010000189.1:0-6730 GCA_964422385.1 uncultured Bacteroides sp. | reverse complement strand
ATTGTAAATGGCCCACCTGTAGAAGCAGGGTTAAGATATACTGTAAACGATCCATCACTAGCTCCAGGACATGAAGCATCATGTGCATGTATACTATCTAATATTAATTGACAACATGATTTCTTTACACAAAATACTCCTGCTGTATCTGTACATCCAAAACTATTAGTTACCACTACAGATATCTGATGATTACCTGTGTTAGGAACTGCAAAAGCAATGTTCTGACCACTTCCTATAGGTGTAACATAGTTTCCGTTATCATACCATTTAATAACTGGATATGCACTGGCATACGTATTATTTGGGAACAATGCATTTAATGGAAGAGGTATGTATATATATAAGGTGTCTTTATTGCAAAGAGATTTACACCCAATTGGGAACAAACTTAAATCAGGTTTAGGATTAATATTACCTGCATTTGCTGTAGCAGAACATCCATTTGCTTTATCAGTAATTGTTAAACTATAGAAACCAGGATTAGAAGCTACGATAACAGGAGTCTTCTTCCCATTGCTCCATTGATAGCTATATTTAGTAGTATTTACAGGTGTTGGTGTTAAGGTAATATTAGCACCTTGACAAGCATTCAAAAATGGAACACTTAAGGTAGGTGTTTCAAAGAAAGTAACACACATTGTATCGTTCTTTGTGCAACCTGTTGTAATATCTGTAACACTTACCATAAATTGATAGGTAGCAGGTAGAACAGCTGGTAAGTTAATACTTACACTTGTATAGTTAGCATTAGTAGGACTAAAAATTGCTCCAGCAGCATTAGAGTTCCATATATATGTATAATTTGCATTAAATAGAGTGCTCAAGTTAATTGTTGTAGGACTTGAAGGGAATGCACATACATATCTGCTTCCGGTTATCTTTGCTTTTGGCAATGCATGAATGTAAATATAGATATGATTAGAAGTATTAGCACAACCAAAACCATTGGTTACAGAACACCAATATTCGCCAATAGTATTTGCAATATAGTTTACAGAAGTAGCACCACTAATAGGACTTCCATTTTTATACCATTGATATGAACTAGCAGCACAACCATACAATGTGACATTTCCACCAGGGCAGAAAATAGTATCAGAAGAAGTGATATTACAATTTGGTAGTGGATTTACTGTTATTGGTTTTGTAACTGTAGCAGTACATCCCATTGCATCTTTTATAACTAAAGTTACATTATATGGAGGTGGGCTGGCTGTAGCATATGCATGTTGTGTTATCGAGGTAAAGGATGTTGATCCATCTCCGAAATTCCATGCATAACTATAACTTGGGCTTCCTGGTATTGCAGTAAATGTTGCAATTGAATTTACGCAAACTGGTGAGGTATAGGTAAAGTTAGCTGTAGGTAATAATACGTTTACTGTTTGCGACCAAGTAGTAACACATCCTGTAGATGAGGTTACTGTTAATGTTATGGTATAGGTACCTGATGTAATAACTGTCAATCCTGGATTTGCTGCATTTGCATTTGGTGTAAATGTACCAGCTCCCGGTCCTGTTATTGTCCATTGATAATTTGTAATAGTTGATGGTGCTATAACTGATGATAAGTTTTGTAAAGTAATAGTTCCACATACAACATAAGTCTTGAAAAATGCAAGAGCATCGCATGATCCAGGGTTAGGTCCTCCACCATTAGTTCCTACTGTGCAGTTATCTATTACTACGTTTATTAAATTAGATTTAACTGAACATCCATTTTGTGTAACTACTACCCAATATTGATAGGTTCCAACAGCTAATGGTGCTATACTTACATTTAAGTTGCTATTTGTTGCTAAAGGGATTGATCCTATAATACTGTTGTACCATTGATAACTATATCCAGCTACATTTGGAGTTGATAATACTAATGTTTGACTTGCACCCTGGCAGAATATTGGCAACATATTATAGGATGCAACTGCAGTAGGTGGCCCGTTTACAGTTACTGAAAACACATCATTGCCTGCACAGCTCGAAACTGATAAGGTAGCTGTATTTGTTGGACCATGCCACAAAACAGTTATATTATTTGTTCCTTGTCCACTTTGTATGGTTCCTTGGTTCGAAGGTGTTATTGTCCATTGAAAACCTCCAGGAGGAGTTGATCCACCTGCCGAATAACTTCCAACTCCATCAACACATACTGTAGTTGTACCTGTAATTATTGGTGGATTGTATGGGTTTACTAATATAGATTTAGTTAAAGAAGGACAAAATACTCCTGGGCTTATTTCCTGATCTTGATATACACTTACAATCCATGGACCTGTTCCTGTAAATTCTACTACTACTGAATCATTGTCATCTCCCATTTGTGATACTACATTTCCTGTGCCTCCACTTATCGACCACATAAAAGGACTTCCCGATACATTAGAAGTAATACTATATACAAGTTTCGTCCCTGGACAAGCATTTAATACTCCATTGATACTTCCTAATATTGGTTTAGCTATTGCATCAACTTTGAAGATTGCACTATCATTACAATATAAGGCAGGGTTAATTGGCTTTGCACTTACTGTGTAAGTTCCGGGTGTAAAAGATACACTTATCGATGAAGATCCGTTACCAGATAATATTGTAGGTCCTGCTGGTGTAATAGTCCAGTTGGCTGGCCCATTAGCTGAATAAGTTGTTGCAGTACCTTCGCATACTGTTTTGCTTCCATTAATAGTAAATATTGGAAGTACGTTGATTGGTATCGAATCCACTCCACTACATCCTATCATAGGGTTACCATACACACATTTCAACCAGAAAACACCTGGTGTATTAAATGTGATGTTAACGTTAGTCGAGTTTCTGTCTACTTTATTAAAACTATACATACCTCCACTTACAGTCCATTTATAATAAGTACCCGGTAACCATGGCAAAGAATAAGTTCCAGATGAACCAACGCAAATTGTAGTTGGTCCTGCTATAGGTAGATTAGGATATAATACAGGAACATTCAAAGTAGTTGCTCCCGGACATGAAGAAGACGCACAACTTTGTAAAGTTACAGTTGTTGGAACAGTATATACTGAATTCCATTTAACTTTAATACAGCTTGTACCTGCCCCTGATATAATCGTGCCACCTGTAACGCTCCAAGCAAATGATCCACAACTCATAGTTGTGCAAAATGAAGAAGTGTCGCCTGCACAAACAGTACCAAAGCAACAATCCATATTTATAACTGGGCCATCTCCACTTAATACTGTAATGTATTTAGAAATAGTATCAATACATCCGCATGGTACAACCTGACCGTCGCCTTGTGTGCCTGGTATTACTTGTCCTGAGCCCATGTCTTGTACTGTTAAAGTTACTTTATATGTTCCAGCTAAAGCATAAGAATGATCTAATGGGCTGGCAAGATTTGAAGAACTGCCATCACCGAAATCCCAATGATAAACACTGCCTCCTAAAGAGGTATTTGTAAAATGTACTGGTGTATTTTTACATACTGTGTCTTTCGAAACTAAAAACTTTGCTTTAGGGCCATCAATCAAACATACATCCATAGTTATTGAGTCGAGGCAAGCACCTCCAACTCCAATATTGCTCATCACTACTTTTATACTTCCTGTGCTTCCGCTTCCCCATACTATCACCATTGGATTTCCCGAAGGTCCTGCTGGGGTACCTCCTGTTACTGTCCAGGTATAAGTAAATGTTGGGTCGTTTGGATAAACGGTATACGTATGTGCTGAGTTTTTACAGGCTGCCGCTGTTTTACCAGGCGATCCCTGTGTTGACGAATTATGACTACATGCTCCTTCGGGTGGGCATATTTCTACTGCATCTTTTAATCTAAATTCAGGACAACATGCTTTTGATATCTGTATGTTATTATAAGCATATTGGTATCCCTTTATATTAGATGTGTTTTGTGTGGGACTTGCAAAAACGGAATATATGTTGTATTCGGTTTTTGAATCTCCCTTTAATGCAGTATTATTAGATGATAAATTAAGTTTTTCATTGGATGAATAAACTTTCGAAATCATTAAATTGCTTCCTACAAATAGTATAAAAAGCAATATTACTTTAAAGAATAAATGTTTTCTCATTTTTTTGAACCATATTAAAATTGTTTTCCTACTCATTAGGCTTTTCGGTACCGCCATTTTATTTCTATATCTTCTGGATTGTTTCTTTTTGGTGCTGTTTATTGTCTAACAACTTTATATTTAGTTCCAAAAACTCTTTTATCAACTCTTATTTACATAAGTTCTATATGAACATTTTTAGCTTTTCAATGTTAAGTAACCTTCTCATATCTTTTCTGAGTAGATAGAAGTTAATGTTACAACTTGTTTTTAAATAAGCACTTTATAATAATATTAGACATACAAAGAATTTGGATATACGAATGTTTTATACATTATGGTTGTAGATATAAATCTTTTTACAAATCGTTTGCAGGAACTTAATTATAGTGAAAATAGTATTCACTCTTATATCAATTGCATTCAACAGTTCAAAGTGCATTTCGAAGGTTATGAATTTGATGTAATAGATATTGAAGTCTTAAAAAATCATATTAACTGGATGTTTGATGAAAAGAAAATAAGTAAATCTTACCAAAAGCAAATGCTTGTTTCTATTCAAAAGTATTATAATTTAATTCTAAATAAAGAAATTGACCTTTCGGAACTTTACCCCAAACATCAGGAAAATCTATTGCCAAATTGTATTAGTAAAATAGATATTCGGAATATGATAGACCTTACCGATAATCTAAAACACAAGGTTATTATTTGTTTGCTTTATAGTGCCGGATTGCGTCTTTCTGAACTTCTAAATCTAAAGATAAATGATATTGACATCCCAAATAAAATCATTCATATCCATCAGGCAAAAGACAAAAACGAAAGAACAGTAATGTTATCTCCTACTTTGCTTGAGAAATTGCAGCAATATTATCAAAAATATAATCCCAAACAGTATGTTTTCGAAGGCCAAAGTGGAGAAGTTTATACAGGCAAAAGTGTTCAGCAGGTGGTTAAACAAGCTGCTGCCAAAGCTGGTATTATTATCCCTGTAACTCCCCATTGTTTGCGTCATAGTTTTGCTTCTCATCTTTTAGAAAACGGCACTGATATTCACCACGTACAAGAGTTAATGGGGCATCAGTCTATTAAAACTACTGAAAACTATTTGCACACTAGCGAATTTTCAAAATCAAATATTCAAAGTCCTTTGGATACTTTATAAAAAACATATTTTACAAACTCTTTTCAATATAATTGTTATTATATAAATAAAAAAAACACTATGCACTACGAAAAACATTTAATGAACTCTGCTTTTATTTCTGATTTGGTTATTGGGATGTCCGATGGTTTGACAGTTCCTTTTGCTTTGGCTGCCGGATTAAGTAGTGCAGTTCATCAAAATTCTTTAATTATAACAGCAGGTTTTGCCGAAATCATTGCAGGCTCTATAGCTATGGGCTTGGGCGGTTTCTTAGCAGGGCAAACAGAAGTGGAACATTACGACTCCGAACTTAAAAAAGAATATTGGGAAATTGATGAGTATCCTGATGTGGAAATACGTGAAGTGAAAGAAATATTTGAGAGTATGGGCTTGTCCGAAAAAACACAGGAGTTGGCTGTATACGAGATGATACAGGATAAAGACAACTGGGTTAACTTTATGATGAAATATGAACTTGGGTTAGAGAAACCCGACAAAGACCGTGCCCGCAAAAGTGCATTCAACATTGGCTTTGCTTATATTGCCGGAGGTACCATACCGCTATTATCCTATGTTTTTACTTCTACTCCCGATGCAGGTTTCAAACTCTCTTTTGTAGTAACAGTAATTTGCTTGCTGTTATTTGGATTCTACAAAAGCAAAGTAACAGGACAAAACCCAATATGGGGCGCCCTTAAAGTAACTTTAATAGGTGTAGTAGCCGCCTTAGCCGCTTATTTCTTAGTAAAAGCATTTGGATAACCTCCCGCTTAACGACGAAGTCGATTAGCGGGTAAACAAAAAAACAACCCCACCAAACTTAATTAATTAGGTTGCCTTAAATCTCTAAATCACTAAACTTGCTTACCGTTATGTAGGTCACCAAATCATACCCACTCGGAAACAAATGCTACCCTCTCGAAGACAAATCATGCCCACTCAGAAACAAATGCTACCCTCTCGAAGACAAATCATACCTCCTCGGAAACAAATCATACCTCCTCGAAGACAAATCATACTTACTCGGAAACAAATGCTACCCTCTGAACACCTCTTTATTTATGCTGCCAAAATTTGCAGTCTATGTATCTAAAAAACATCTAAAAAGACTTATCTAAACATTAAATGAATTTCAAGAAGGTTTTACGCTACAAAACAAATGTCATTAGTAATGAAGCGAAGTGGAATGAGGAATCTCAATTTTAAAACTAAATCTTTTCTGTCTTTACCCGCTAATCGACTTCGTCGTTAAGCGGAAAGCTTTCTTTTCTTAAATCACCACCTGTCTGTCGGTAGGCAGGAATCGCAATATCACCAAATCACCAAATTGTCTACGAACGTGCGTAAATTGCATCCGCACGTGTGTAAATTGTTTCCGCACGTGCGTCAGTGGCATCCGCACGTGTGTAAATTGTTTCCGCACGTGCGTCAGTGGCATCCGCACCTGTGTAAATTGCATCCGCACGTGCGTCAGCGTCGTCCGCACGTGTGTAAATTGCATCCGCACGTGCGTCAGCGTCGTCCGCACGTG
>CAYRBL010000188.1:0-6764 GCA_964422385.1 uncultured Bacteroides sp. | reverse complement strand
CACCATATTAAACGAAGGAAAAGAAGTCTTTTTCTCCATCTCACCATATTAAACGAAGGAAAAGAAGTCTTTTTCTCCATCTCACCATATTGGACGAAGGAAAAGAAGTCTTTTTCTCCATCCCACCATATTGGACGAAGGAAAAGAAGTCTTTTTCTTCATCTCACCATATTGGACGGAGATATTGAGATTTTTGCTTTGTTTTTTTAGTATGATACAAGAATTTACTTATATCATACTAAATATCATTAAAAAAAAGAAAAAGAAAAGGGAAAAAAGAATATTTAACCTTAAAAGAATAAGACTACATAAAAAAAAGTGTGTTGAAATTATTTTTAATTATACACGTGTAATTTGGTACCGTCGTATGTGGTGTGATATTGTTTTAAACTTACGGTAGCTGCTGATCCAGAGATAGGGGAGCCGTCCATCGAAATGATAAATTGGGATTTGCAACAAGAGTCGATGGCGGTTGTAAAAGAGGTTTCGACTGTAACTCTGCACCCGTTTTTAAAATCAAAAGGACAAGCTCTATCGTACGCTAAAAAAGTTTCCTGGGATTGTCGGTATACCAAAACTCCGCTGTAGCCGCCCGTTATGTATTCCCATCCGCCCACTGTGTTCAACCTTAAATAAGTGGTAGAATTAGGTTCAATATAAAAATTAACATATACCGTTGGTATCGTTTCGCTGCCATCCTTAGAGCAAGAATAAGAGAAGGATACAACAAAAAGTATAGCTATTAAGAGTTTTTTGATCATTACAATTAGTGTAAATTATAAAATAATAAACTACAAATATAGTATTTTATTTTGAGATAGCTTTAATTAAAATAAAATAATATTATTTATTTAATCATAATGTATAACATATATAAGGCATTAGATAATAAAAACATTTTTTTTTAATAAAACAGCCTTTTTATTAAAAATTATTAGTAGGTTTGTAAAAAAGTTTGAAACGATGTTTAATAAAAAGATTTTAATTTTACTTATATTTTTAATTCCGTTACTAATTGAATGCAAGACTAATTCGTCGGCAGCCCGACAAAGTCAGGCAGAGTCAAATGCAGCGGCCCGACAAAAAGAAGAGAAGCAAAAGTATTATGATGCGATAAAACAGCATCAAAAAAATCAAACCAAAAAGACAAGAAACCGAATGAAAGATGTAAAAAGTAAGTCGGAAACTACCCACGTTGAAAGCAAGCCTTGTTTTTTGAAAAGATGGTTTACCCGCAAGCCAAAGTCTTGTACACCTGCACCTACTAATTAATTTTAAGATGAGATATCTTTTAAAATATAGTATAATATTGTTGATGCTTTTAGGAAGTATTTCGACAATTTATGCTCAAAAATTTAAAGATATCAGGGTTGATAGGATAGCTTCGGAAGTTGATAAACTCGAAAGAGGCTTGTCGCAAAATTCGGTTCAATGCATCATACAAGATAGGGATGGTTTTATGTGGTTTGGCACCTGGGATGGGCTTAACCGCTATGATGGTTACACTTTTAAGATTATTCGTCCTGATGCTTTCAATCCTTCAAAAAGTTTGAGTTGCCCCAGTATTCGTTCTATGTTTATCGATAGCGAAGGCAATCTTTGGGTAGGTACCGAGCTTGGGCTGAATAAATATAGTAGCCGCACTAAACAATTTACACAATATTATAGCAATTCTCATAATACAAATAGTCTTTCGGGAGATTATATTAATTGTATAAACGAGGACAACCAGGGAAATCTTTGGATAGGTACCAACGATGGTTTGAATAGTATGGATATGAAAACCGGGAATGTAAAGAGGTATAAACTGAATCCGAGTAATGCAAATTCGTTAAGCAATAATACCGTTAAAGATATTTATTGTGATAACAGAGGCATCATCTATTTGTCGACTGATAAGGGCTTGAGCATCTATAATGTTAATGAAAATATTTTTACACATTATTATCACGATGCATCTAATAAAAGTTCGATAAGTAGCGATAATATTAGTTGTATTTTTGTAGATAATAAAAAAAATATTTGGGTAGGAACTGATAAAGGGCTTAATTTATTTGATGAAAAAAAGCATAAATTTAAAGTTTTTAAACACGATTCAAAAAATCCGAATTCTTTAAATTGTGAAGATATAAAATCGATGACACAAGATAGAAATGGCTTGATTTGGATAGCTACTTATGGTGGTGGTTTGAATTATATGAGTGTAAAAGATTATAAATTTTATAGTTTAAAAAACAGTGTTAGTGATGCAAATACGATAAGTAATGATTATTTAAATTGTATTTACGAAGATCGTTCGGGTATTTTGTGGGCAGGTACATCCTGGAAAGGGGTAAATAGAATCGACAACCAATCCAATATGTTTAACCATTATTTTAGTTCGACAAATGATGCAGCCAACACCACTCTTAATAATAATATTGTATGGTCGATAGTAAATGATAAGCAAGATAATATTTGGATAGGGACAAATCAAGGTGTAAATATATTAAATAAAAAAACAGAGAAATTTACATATATTACACATAAAAATAATGAAGATAATAGTTTAATAAGTAATAAAATCAGGGCGATTCAACACGATAACAAAAGGCCCAATATAGTATGGTTGGGTACTGACGATCAGGGATTAGATAGGTATGATATGCTTACTAAAACATATAAACATTATAGATATAATCCCAATACAAACAGTATTTGTTCCGACAGGATTTCAAATTTATTTCAAGATAGTGATGGAGATATTTGGATAGGCACACAGGATGGATTATGTATATTGAATCCCGAAACCGAAAAATTTACCATTTATAAGAATAATGAGTCCGATCCCTACAGTTTAAGCAACAATGTTGTGTACCCTATCTATCAAGACCGTCAGGGGAATATGTGGGTAGGAACCTATAATGGATTAAATAGATTTGATAAAGAGGAAAAGAGGTTTTTGCATTATTTTAGGAATCCTCAAAAACCTTTTAGGTTAAATAGTCAGAAAATATTTTCGATTTATCAGGATGTAAAAGGTATTTATTGGATAGGTACTATGGGTGGAGGTTTGAATAAATTGAATCCATATACTGATGAGGTGAAATACTATACCGAACATGATGGTATGCCGAGTGATGTAGTTTATTGCACAATTGAAGATAATAAGGGTAATTTTTGGATGAGTACCAACTTTGGGTTGACACGTTTCAATCCAAAAGAAGAAAGTTTTATTAATTTTGATGTAAGGGACGGGATTCAGAGCCACGAATTCAATTTTCCAGCATTTTGCAGAGATAATGCAGGCGAACTTTATTTTGGTGGTATGAATGGTTTTAACAGATTTTCGCCAGAGAAGATTAAAACCAATAAGAACATTCCTTCGTTGGTAATTACATCTTTTAAAGTATATAATACTGAAGTACCAAAAAGTACAAACGATGGGGATACTATATATCTTGATTATGATGATAACTTTTTTTCTTTTGAGTTTGCTTCTTTAGATTATGTAAATTCTTCCAAAAATAAGTATTCATATTATCTCGAAAATTACGATAAGAATTGGATTACAGCGGTACAGGGCAGGCGGTTTGCTGAATACACAAATGTGGAACCAGGAGAATATACCTTTAAATTAAAGGGTTCGAATAATGACGGGATTTGGAACGAAGAAGGAATAAAGATACATATTATTATAAAGCCACCTTGGTACAAAACGATATGGTTTCGGGTATTGAGTATACTATTTTTTATTGCTTTTATTTGGATTTTTATTTATTTAAGAGTTCGTAATCTCAGGAAAAAACACAAAATAGAAAAAGAAGTGTTAGGGATACAAAAGCAATTATTCGAGTTAGAACAGAAGTCGTTAAGATTGCAAATGAATCCTCATTTTATTTTTAATTCGTTAAATTCGATACAGAGTTTTATATTAGAAAGTGATATTGATAAAGCCTTATATTATCTTTCGAAATTTTCGCAATTAATGAGATTAATATTATCTAACTCTCAAAAATCTTATGTGTCTATTAAGGATGAAATAAAAGCATTGCAATATTATATTGAGATTGAAAAGCTAAGATTTGATGATAATTTCGATTATGAAATAATAGTTGATGACGAAATAGATGAAGACTTTTTTGGCATTCCACCATTGATTATTCAGCCTTATGTTGAGAATTCGATCATACACGGGTTGAATAACAAAAAAACGAAAGGATTTTTGCGAGTGGAATTAAAAATGCTTGAAGAAAGTATACTTTGTATCGTTCAAGATGACGGTATTGGCAGAGAAGCTGCTGATAAAATTAGAGCAAACTCTGGGATTACCCATAAATCGAAAGGGATGAATATTACAAAAGAAAGGCTTGAGATATTAAGCAAACTTAAAGAATATTCTATTGAAATTATCGACTTAAAAGATGAAAAGGGGAGTCCTTGTGGAACACGAATAGAATTTATGATAGCATTTATAGAATTATAAATATTTTTTAAAAAGATTTTTTTATGATAAAAGCAGTAATTGTTGATGACGAAAAAAGGTCGAGAGAGACTTTAATTGGAATGGTAGAAAGATACTGTCCCAGTATCCAAATAATCGGACAAGCTGATGGATGCAACGCAGGAGTGTTAAAGATTAAGGAATTGAATCCAGATATAGTGTTTCTGGATATACAAATGCCGGATGGCAGTGGATTTAAAGTTTTGGAAGATTTGGATGAATATAATTTTGAAGTAATCTTTACAACTGCACACGATCAGTATGCAATAAAAGCAATTAGATTCAGCGCATTGGATTATATTTTAAAGCCAATAAATCCTGATGATTTAAAGTATGCAATTGAAAAATATGAACAAAAACAGAACAAAGGACACATAAATAAAAATATTCAAGTGCTGCTTGATAATTTAAAATCGCCCAATGTTCAGCCAAAAATAATCTTAAATACATCAGAAGGGATACATATTGTAAAAACAGATGACATCATAAGGTGCGAATCTGATGATTATTATACTCGATTTTACTTTATAAATGATTCTATGATTCTTATTTCAAAAACGCTAAAACAGAATGAAGAATTATTAAGCGAATATAATTTTATTAGGACTCACAAATCACATTTAGTAAATATAAAACACATTAAAAGTTACCTAAAAAATGATGGAATAATTTTAATGTCAGACGATAGTAAGATTCCAGTGTCACGAAGAAAGAAGGATAAAATAATAGAATTGTTAAGTCAGGTAGAAAAAAAGTTTCCATATTAATAATTTTTACTAAATTTGCCGACTAGTTTGGAGGATTAAAAAACTATAAATTTAAGGCAAAAAAATTTAGAAAGTGATCAGATTTACCGTTAACTTTTTTTTAGTTACCGTTAACTGATTTCTTTTTGATTTATGTGTTTTTTAGTATTAATTTTACAAAACTTTTTAGAGTTGTAGCGATTAATTGTAATTATGAAAATAATAAATAAAAAAAATAGTCAAATGGTATCATTATTTTTTATAATTTTACCAACTTTTAATATACAAAAATTATCCTAACATAAAAATTACAGGTGTATGTATAAAAAATTACTCATTACTTTAGGAATTCTACTATCAGTTAATCTTTTAGTGTATTCACAACAAGGTGAACTTAAAGGGAAAATTACTGACAAGGACACAAAGCAACCTATCCCTTTTGCCAACATTGTAGTTGAGCAAGGTGGTAAACAGTATGGAGCAAGTACCACAGATTTTGATGGGAAGTATACTATTAAACCACTTCCATCAGGTAAGTACGATGTTAAAACAACGTATGTTGGTTACAGATCCTCATTAACAAAGGGCGTTTTAGTTACTTCAAACACAATTACTTTTTTTGATATTGCTATGGAAGCAACTTCAAAAACGTTGGATGAAGTTATTATTACCGACTATAGAGTTCCTTTAATTTCTAAAGATAAAACGCAATCTGGAGAAACAGTAACTGCCGAAGAAATATCAAAGATGCCTGGACGTTCTGCAGAATCTATTGCAGCAACTGTTGGAGGTGTATTTTCTCAAGATGGTAGTATGGGAAGCGTTAGAGGTGAACGTACAGATGGTACTGTAACTTTTATCGATGGTGTTAGAGTTAGGGGTTCTTCGGGACTTCCTAAATCAGCTATTGAAGAAGTAGGTATGATTTTAGGTGGAACTCCAGCTAAATATGGTGAAGCTACAGGAGGTGTATTAAACATTGTAACAAAAGGACCATCAAGAGAATTTGGTGGTAGTGTCGAAGTTGTTAGTTCTGAATTATGGGACAAACAAGGTTATAATGTTGCTTCATTTAGTTTAAATGGACCATTATTAAAAAGTAAAGACCCAAATCAAAAATCTTCTTTATTAGGTTTCTTTATATCTGGTGAATTTAGTTCTGTAAGAGATACCAGACCTTTTGCTAATGGAGATTATAAAGTTAATGATGCTAAAAGAACATATTTAGAGCAAAACCCTATTTCTCTCCATACAATTAATGGTCAGTTAGCTGTTTTTTATAATTCATCTTATTTAAGAGCTTCTGATTTAGAAAAAGAATATTCAAAACAAAACGGACAATCTTATAGTGTTAATTTTGCTGGCAAAATTGATGTTAGAACAACATCCACTACTAATTTAACCTTTGGTGGTTCTGTTGATTGGAATAAAGGTAGAATTTGGAGTCGTGCAAATGAATATTTAAATTCTCAAAACAATGGTGAAAATATTAATTCTACATGGAGAGTTTATGGAAGATTTTCACAAAGATTCCC
>CAYRBL010000187.1:0-6775 GCA_964422385.1 uncultured Bacteroides sp. | reverse complement strand
GATAATATTGGTACTTTAGTAAGTACAACAGCAGGAACAATATCCGCAATTATCCCTCCTTGGGCTGTTGCTGGGATTGATTACAGAATAAGAGTTGTTGGAAGTCAACCTTATTCTGTTGGAACCGATAATGGTAGTAGTATAACTCTTGATATTCCATTACCTTCTCCTACACTTACTGTTGCAACAAATGTTACAGTAGACAACCCTGTTGACATCACATTTACAGATAATGTATCTTGGAGAGCAGCAATAACTTCGGTAAGAGTTGGTGGTGTAGCACTTACTCCCTTCGTAGATTATGATATTTCACCTGGTATTATTGAACTTTTACCCTCGGGACTTAATACATTATTAACCACAGCAGGCTCTAAGGCAATTACTATAATGGCCACAGGTTATACAACCGTTTCTTTAACTCAAATAATAGGAGTTGGGAATCCAGCTAAATTAGCTGTGAAAACTCAACCTAAATCACCTATAACAAATGGAGCATTACTTGGGACACAACCAGAAATATTTATACAAGATCAATATGGAAACATAACTACTAGTACGGCAACTATAAATGCTACTGTTGGATATGGAAGCTGGACACTTGGTGGCAATGCTACTGCAATAGCTTCCTCAGGCATTGCTTCATTTACTAATATTTCTGCTACAAGTGTAATTTGCGTGATGAATGCAACTATAACTTTTATTTCACCTGGTTTGGCATCTGTTACTTCTAATGGTTTTAATGTACCTTTCCCTTTAAGTGGTAATTACACAATTGGAGCTACTGGTGATTTTACTTCGTTTACTAAATCAGATGGTTTGTTTGCAACTATTAATGCTTCAGGAATTTCGGGGAATGTTAGTATATCGGTAAACAGTAATATTACAGATGAAAATGGAGCAACTTCGTTATCTGAATGGGTTGAGTATGGGGGAAGTGGATATACACTTACCATTCAGCCAAGTGGGGGAGTAGTAAGAACTGTATCGGGAACTGTTGCAGGTAGTCCTTTATTTAATTTAAATGGAGCCGATAGAGTAACTATTAATGGTTTGAATACAGGTGGAAATGCCCTTATATTATCTAATTTAAGCACATCTGCAACTGCTAATACATCAACAATTCAGTATATTGGAGATGCTACCAATAATACTATAACTAATTGTTCAATATTAGGTTCTGCTACTGTGCCTCTTGCAACTAATGGAGGAAATATTGTTTTTGCCACTGGTATTTCTACGGGAAATGATAATAATACTATTTCGAATTGTAAGATTGGTCCAGCTGGTACTAACTTACCTTCAATAGGTATATTAGGAAATGGAAGTACTACGTCATCAACCATTGCTAACAGTAATATTACTGTTACTAATTGTGAAATCTTTGATTATTATTTAACTGGTGGTTGTGGCGCATTTTATGTGTTAACTGGGAATACTGATTGGAATATTACTAATAATAAAATTTATCAAACAGCTTCTCGTTCGATTACTGCAGGTATGTATGGTATTTACTTCTCAAACAGTACTTTTGGTAACAATATTCAGATTACTGGTAATACAATTGGTTATGCTAATAATGCATCCAATGGTACATATACTCTAACATCTTCAGGCTCATTTCAGGGGATTTATATGGTGGCTTCTTCTACAGCTGCTACCACCAGTAATATTAATAATAACATTATTGCAAATATCTCTTTAACTTCTTCCTCTTCAACAGGAGCTTTTACTGGTATTTATCATTATTCCTCAGCTTCTTCAAACACAGTGAATATTAATAATAATATAATAAAAAATATTGCTCTTCTTACATCTACATCTACTGAAACAGGTATCTATGCAGGTTCTGCAACTAATCTTTATTGTAATTACAATACAATTGATGGTATCTCTCGTAATGCTGCTGGTATTTTTTATGGAATTCGTTATAATCAACCAACAAATGTAACTTTTATGGGAGATACAATCAGAAACTTTAGTTCTACAGTTTCAGGTTCTACATCTGCTATTTATGGATTATATTCAAACGCAACTGCTACCAATGAAAATCTGATTGGTAATTGTATTTATAATTTTACTTCAACAGCTACTGGTGCTCAAACTATATATGGTTGGTATAATAGTACAACTTCAGGAACTAAAGTTGTGAGAAATAATAGTTTTTATAACTTTACAGCTGCTGCTGGAAGTGCTGTTATTTACGGATTTAGATTAGCTAACGGGGCAACTGATGAAATTAGTGGAAATCTTATTTACGGTTTGAGTGGTGGTATTAGTATTTATGGTATGAGAATAGATGCTGGGACTACTAATAGTATCTTTAAAAACAAAATATTTAACTTATATACCACTAATTCTAGTTCAAGCACTGTTGTTTATGGAATGTATATCAATGGTGGAACTACTAATAATATTTATAACAATATTATTGGCGACTTACGTGCAACTGCTGCAAGTGCTACTAATCCAATTGCTGGGTTTTATATTAGCGGTGGTACTACTGATAACCTTTATTTTAACACAGTATATTTAAATGCAACAAGTAGTGGTACAAATTTTGGTAGTTCGGCTTTATATGCTTCAACTACACCTACTGTAAATTTAAAAAACAATCTATTTATTAATGGATCTACTGCAAAAGGAACAGGTTATGTGTCTGCTTATAGAAGAAGTTCAACAACACTTACTACTTATGCAACTACTTCCAACAACAATGTGTTTTATGCTGGAACTCCAGGAACATATTATTTATTAATGTATGATGGAACGAATTCTTATCAAACTTTGGCAACCTTTAAAACTGCAGTTGGCCCAACTCGTGACGCAGGTTCATTCTCAATAAATCCAACTTGGGTAAGTACTACCAGTTCAGATGCTAACTATTTACATATAAATACTACAATAGCAACAACTATCGAAAGTGGTGCAGCTCCTATTTCAGGATATACCACCGATTTTGATGGTGATACACGTAATACAACTACTCCTGATATTGGTGCTGATGAGTTTACTGGTGTGCTTTTAGATATGACTCCTCCTGTTATTACTTATACTCCTTTAGGAAATCAGTTAGCTAACGCAACTGTTGTTTTAACTGCTACTATTACAGATTTATCAAATGTTCCTAAAATTGGAACGGGAATGCCTATATTGTATTATAAAGTAAATTCAGGAAGTTATACTCCGGTTAGTGCTACCTATATTGGAGCTAATCAATTTACTTTTACTTTTGCTCCAACAACTGCAACTAACGACATCGTAAGTTATTATATAGTAGCACAAGATAGCAATGTTTCGAAAAATATCATAGCTTATCCTTATGTAGGTGCTTCAGGGTATACTACTAATCCTCCGGCTTGTTCTACTCCGCCAACAACTCCAAGTACATTCACAACAGCAGGTGTTTTCTCTGGAACTTTTAATGTAGGTACTTCCCAAACTTATGCTTCTTTAACTGGTGCAGGTGGTTTGTTTGCTGCTCTTAATAATTCTTTTTTATCTGGAAACATTACAGTTAATATTACTTCTGACATTACTGAAACTGGAACCAATGCATTGAATCAATGGCCTGAAATAGGTGTTGGTGGGTATACATTAACTATTCAACCAAGTGGTGGTGCCACACGTATTGTTTCAGGAACTGTTGCTGGCCCTATGATTAACATTAATGGAGCTGATAGAGTAACTATTGACGGATTAAATACTGCAGGAAATGCATTAATATTATCAAACTTAAGTACAGCTGCTACTGCAGGAACTTCTACAATCCAGTTTGTTGGAGATGCTTCAAACAATACAATTACAAATTGTACAATTCTTGGTTCGGCAACTGTGCCTCTTGCTACAACTGGTGGTAATATCTTTATTAGTACTGGTAATACTACTGGAAATGATAACATAACAATCTCTAATTGTAAGATTGGACCTGCTGGAACTAATTTGCCTTCAAAAGGTATAACAGCAAGTGGTAGTACTACTTCTGCTGCTATTGCCAATAGTAATATTACTATAAATAATTGCGAAATATTCGACTTCTTTTTGACAAGTGGATGTGCCGGAATATATGCTTTAACAGGTAATACTGATTGGAATATCACAAATAATAAGCTTTATCAAACTGCTACACGTACCTTTACTGCTACAGGTACTATGAATGGTATTTATTTTGCTAACTCAACTTATGGCGACAATATTCAAATAACTGGTAATACAGTGGGTTTTGCTAATAATAATGCAAGCGGAACATTTACATTAGCTGGAAGTACTATTGCTGGCGCTTTTCAGGGTATATATCTTACTGCAATGTCAACAGCAGCTACTACTTGCAATATTAACAATAATATAATATCCGACATCTCTTTAAATTCTTCATCTGGTACTTTTACAGGTATTTATAATGGATCTTCTGCTTCATCTAATACTATTAATATCAACAATAACAACCTCGAAAATATTGTTTTAACAACTACTACAGGTACAGTTCAGGGGATTTATGCGGGTTCAGCTACAAATCTATACTGTAATCAAAATTTTGTTGACGATTTTACCCGTAATGCAGCTGGTACTACGTATGGTATTCAATATAATGCTCCAACTAATGTTACTTTTAATGGTAATACTATAAGCGATTTCCTTTCTACAAGTACTACTTCAACTTCAGCAATGTATGCAGTGTATACTGGAAATGGTGCTACTAATGAAAATTTAATTGGTAATATTATTTATAACTTCACATCTAGCTCTACTGCTTCACAAACCATTATCGGTTATTATAATAATACAGGTTCATCTTCGGGTACCAAAATAGTTCAGAATAATAATATTTATAACTTATCAGCAGCTGGCGGTGCTACCATTTACGGATTAAGATTACGCTATGGTACTACTGTTGAGGTAAGTAATAATACAGTATATTCTTTAAGTGGTGGTCTTGTAATTTATGGTATGTATATTTATCCATCTGCTACTGTTGATAATATTTTTAAAAATAAAATTTACGATTTGTCTTCAAATAATAGCAGTTCAAGCACACAAGTATATGGTTTATATATTAATGGTGGAACTACCAATAATATTTATAATAATTTGATTGGGGACTTACGTACAACTGCTGCTAATGCTGCTAATCCATTGGTAGGTATGTATATTAATGGAGGTACTACCAACAATGTATATTATAATACTATTTATTTAAATGCAAGTAGTACTGGTGCTTTGTTTGGAAGTTCGGCTATTTACGCTTCTACAACTCCTATCGTTAATTTGCGTAATAATATTTTTGTAAATAAATCAATAGCAAATGCTGCAGGTTTAACTGCTGTTTATCGTCGAAGCGCCACTACTCTTACAAGTTATGCTACTACATCTAATAATAATTTATTCTATGCTGGAAATCCAAGTGTTAATAATATAATTATGACTGATGGAGCCAATTCTTACCAAACATTAGCTTCTTTTCAAACTGCTGTATCTACCCGAGAAACATATTCTATTTCGGAAAATCCTAATTTTATAAGTATTTTAGGTGCCGATGCTAATTTCCTTCATATCAATACATTTATTACTACTTCAATTAATAATGGTGCAATAAATATTGCTGGTTATACTGATGATTTTGATGGAAATATCAGACAAGACAATCCTGGCTATATTGGTAATGGAAATGCTCCTGATATGGGTGCTGATGAGTTTGAGATTGTATCTTGTACTCCTCCAACAGCTCAACCTACTGCTTTGATTTTAACTCCTGCTAATACTTCTATCTCAGGTACTTTTACTGCTTCTCCAAATACTGACTATTACTTAATTGTAAAAAATACAACAGCTACTATTCCAAATGATCCAATTAATGGAACTCTTTACTCTTCGTCTAACCAATTAACAGGTAGTACTTTTGTTGCATATCAAGCAGGAACTTCTATTTCTGATACTGGTCTAATTAGCAATACACATTATTATTATTTTATCTATGCGGTTAATGCTACAAGCTGTGCGTATGGCCCTGCATATTTAGCAGTCAATCCGCTTACTGCTGATGCAATTACTACTAGTCCTTCATCAAAAGTACTTAATGTAACAGCTATGTTGCAAGCATATTACGATTTTAATTATAATACAGAATTAATGCTGCAAACTCAGGATGCCGACGAAAATGGTAATTGGAATAAATTCTCAAATCTAATAGTCGACACCTTAACTGTTCAAATTAGAAGCGCTTTAGCTCCCGATTATTTAATTGTTCAGGAGTTTCCTGCAAGTAGTATAAATGTTGATGGTACTATTTCACTTTCAGGAACCTTACCAGCAACTATTACTGGCGAAAATTATATTGTTATAAAACATCGAAATAGTATTGAAACCTGGAGTGAAATAGTAGATTTCACAAGTATGACAGTTAATTATAATTTCTATACTTCATCAATTTCTACTCAATTTGGTGGCAATCAAAGTCCTTTTTATATTAATTCTGTATACAAAGGTAGTTTAATTTGGGCTGGAGATTTGATTCAAGATGGCTCTATCAATATCTTTGACCTTGCCGATAGTTTTGATATGATGAACGATCCAAATGCTCCAGTAGGTTATGTTACTGAAGATGTTAATGGCGATGGTACTATTAATATTTACGACCTTTCAATTGTATTTGATAATATGAATTTTGGTGTAGGTTCAATAAATCCTTTTACACTTAAGAAGAAATAATATCACTAATAAATTATATAACAGCCTATACATTTTAGTAAGGCTGTTATATAATTTTATTTAGGTTTGAATT
>CAYRBL010000186.1:0-6805 GCA_964422385.1 uncultured Bacteroides sp. | reverse complement strand
GCATACGAGATAGCTTCAGGTGACTGGAGTTAGACGTGTGCTCTTCCGATCTAATTGAATTAGAGTGTAACTCATTTCCATTTGCATTACCTTTCAAATTTGATAATGTAGCTTGATTAGCTCCAAAATATGCTAAAATTGTACCAGTTGAATATATGTTATTATAATCTGCTGTATCAATAGATGAAGAAGCTGTTACATAATATGCAAATCCACCTCCAGTATTTGCAAAATTGTTATTTATTATTTTAAGATGACTTCCTACATTAACATTTAAAGATCTTCCAGAAGCAGAAGGCATAGCAACATTTACTGAATTTGCATAAAAATTAATATAGTTTGAAGCATTTGCATATAATCCATAACTTGATGAACTTGAACTTCCTCCCGTAATAGAAATTGTATTATTTGCTACTATAGCTCTGTATGGGTCAGTAGTTGAACAATTATTAAATAACATCCCTATAAATGAACCAGAATTACTTAATGTTAATTGATTCTTTATTACCTGGAATGAATTAGTAGTATAATTCTCATAAATTCCATAAGAGAAATTAGAGGAAATATAAGCTGTTATCTTATTATTATTTAAAATTAACGAATCTTGATAAGAGGTATATACCCCAGTATTATAAAAACCATTAATATCATTACCTGTAATAACATTTCCTTTTGCTCTTATAGTAGTACTCTTACCAAATAAATAAATTCCAAAATAGGAGTTTAGAATCTTATTATTTTTAAATGTATTATAGTTATTTGGAATTAAACTATCACTATAAATACCAGCTACATTTGGATTAGCTGTAGGATAGGTTTGAATTAAATTATTAGCAAATGTATTATTATTTGCTCCATTTCTAATATCAATAACTCTACCATATGTAGAACCTGTAGAGATGATAGACATATTTTTAAATGTTACATAATTTGCACTATCAAGTCTGATTGTATAATTAGCATTGGCTACAGTAGGTCCGTATTGTAATTTTACTTTAGTACTATCATTATTTGCATTAGCTGCTGGTTGGAATGTAACTGTACTATTAGCCGATACTCCCATTAGTTTAGGAATTCTTATTTGTTCAGTATAAATACCAGTGTCAACCAAAAATGTAACATTACTACAAACACCACCTACGGCTAATGTATTAGCAGCAGCTGTAAAATTTGGAAAATCTCTCTGAACTCCACCTGTTGTATCTCCAATTGTATAGACTCCATGTAAACATGAATTAAAACAATTATTAATAGTATCATTAAATGGAATTTGATCAGCTACACCATTTGGTAAATAGGACCATGCTTTTACACAATAATATCCTGGGAAGAAACTTTGAGTTGTCAAGGTTACATCCACATCTGTTCCTGGTGTTAAATTACCTGTCCATGAATAAACAGTAGTACTACTTCCATTCATCGACCATCCTATCTTAGCACTTGTTAAATTTGTTAATCCTGAATTTTTTAATTTAACTTTTACTGCTGTTGAAACCCCTGAATTAACAGATCCTATTGGACTTGATAAAGCTGTTATACTTGCATCAACTTGTGGTGGTGCTCCTACAGTTATATGTAATGGAGATCTTAACCCAATACATCCACGTCTTGCCTCAGCCATGTATGTGGTATTATTAAACAAATATGGTGTTTGAATATTTTGTCCTTGACCCATAAATGCATTCGTAATTGAATCATACCATCTTAATGTATCTTGAGTTGAGTTTAAGTTTGCAGTTAAGTTACCTGGATAGCCAAATGGAATAGAGATATCTTGAGTTGATGGAGGATTAGGAGTGTAAGTTGATACAATAGTTGCAGATGTTAAAGAGTCATTCTGATGATTAGGATTATAACTAGGATTAGACATACTTACATAAGCAGTGACTTTATAAGGTATATATGCTTGTGCTGGATTATGAGATGAAAGGTCAGCTAGTGTATTAAAAGTATAGCTTACTGTATCTGTTGGCTTAATAGTTAAATTTAAGTTTTCAATAGGAATATAAGCTCCATGATTAGGACCAATATCAACTCTATATTTTGCTTGTAAACCAGATGTAGGTTTAATAGTATCATATCCTATATTGTATATCTTAATTGTAATTGGTACCAATCCTAATCCGCAACCTTGTGATGCAGAAGTAACTGTTTTTATAGCAGGATCAAATTGTGGACGTGGCATTACATTTAAAACAACTTTTGTTCGATTACTTGTACATCCAGTGAAATTAGAAACTAATCTAATATTTGGTCTTTGTGTATAAGCTGTCCCAGTAGTATTACTACATTGTGAGGCAGCATCAGCATGATTCTCAACGGTTGAATTAAAAGATGTAGTGGTTTGGTTAACTACTGCATGGTATCCATAATCTGATGTGGTTACATAATTATCAAAACATACTTCAATTACGATGCTACTAGTTCCATCCCAAATATAAGGTGTAGTAAACTGATGCATATTCCATCCAGTGAAATCAATATAATGTGCACTATAATAAACCTGCGTTAAACCTGAAACATAAGTAGTAGTTAAAGCTGTTAGAGGAGTTGAACCAATTTTTACAGTGAAATTCTTCATATGTGAACCTGAAGGAGCTCCCCCCAATGAAGTAGGTAAAGTTGGAGTTACTACATCAAATCCACACGATTGTATTGGACCAGGTTGTACCCCAAGTGCTGTTAGTTCAGAAGCACGAATTAAATATTGTTCTTTTGCACCAGTATAAAAGGTACCATAAGGAGTAGGATATGATGTTGTTGTATTTTGAACAGTACCTGTTCCAACAGTTGCATTTAATAAAAATCCTGTTTGTGCTTGTATATAGAATGTATCAGATTGGTACATTGCTGGAGTGTAATAAATACTATCTGAATAGAAACTTGTTCCTCCAGTTGCGGTATGGAACCATTTAACAGTTTTTCCAAAAGGATGAACTTTTACAGTATCATTATAAGAACCATAAGGTATAGGTGGAACTGGATCTACTATTGGAGCTAATGGTTGATAATATGATGTAACTGAATATACAGCTGTATCATTTATTTTATTTAAATCATTAACTAAAATTGTCCATGCTTTTATTTTAAAAGTTGAATCATTATAATAATTACTTACTGATAGATTAGCTTTTGCTATAAATTCATATTGTGCAGTATCTCCTACATTTAATACCTTATGATATGTTTCGGATGCAATTATATTTACAATATTATTATTTGCATTAACTATACCATAAGCTAGTTTTAAACTATCCATTGGTATTGCTGCACTTCCTGCATTCTTAATAACTACTTTTACAGTTTGAGGAGTAGATAATCCACATGCTCCTATTGGACTTAATAATAATTGAGCTGTTGCATCTAGTGGTGGTGGCACAAATTCGTCAACACCTATACATGGAGGATCATCTCTTAATTGTCCATCGATATCGACAGTTACTAAATTTTGTAATCCATTAGAATAGGTACCTGCTCTCCATAATAGTGAGTTATTTACATGTGGATCGCCTGGTGCTGTATAATATGGATTTATCGATACTGAATTTGCTTCTTGTGTTGTTGCAGTTGCCCAATTTGAAATTGCTGAACATGAAGTAGACCCAAATGTACCTAAAGTAGAACCAGTTGTATAATAATTATTGTAATCCATCCAATATGTAGTCGGAGCTGCTGTTACATTTACTAATTTTGATGAACCAGATACAATATTATTAACAAATGTAATATTTGAGTTAGCACCGTAATAATTATTCATATTTACTACACAGCTAGAAGTATTACCTACAAATGTATTAAATAAGAATTTCACGTAATTATATGCCCCTCCTAAATCACATACATATGTAGCAGCAGCATTTGTACCAGTATATAAATAATTATTATAAAATAATGCTTCTGATCCAACTGCTGTACCATTACATGTCCATGATTCAAATACACGTGCACCACCTAAGTTGGTCATTTTATTATCATGGAATTTCCATTGTCCTGTAATTCCACTCATAAACAATCCACCGCAAGCAGTTTGTGTTGAACCAATATAAACTGTATTGTATCCAAAATCTAAATTACTAATATTTCCAAATTGAGCAGGTCTTCCATAAGAATTATAAATATAATTATTTTTAATAATAATATTTGCTCCACTTGTAGCTGAATTAAACCAAATAGCATACCTACCATAATTTATTCTATTATTATTAATAGTAATATTACTATAGTTAGAATTAGCTGCAGTTTTAATAACATATTGGTTACTATCAACGTTTGAAGTTTGTGTTCCTAATAGTAAGTTATTTAAAATTGATATGTTGCTAGCTCCACTTTGGAATACAACTGCATTTGCATAGGTTGCATTTAATGGCTGAATGGTCATATATTTAAAAGTAATATTCTGACTTCCATTAAATCTAACAACATAATTACTTGCTCCTGTAGTTGCATTAAACTTAAGTGTATCTATTGTGCTATCATTAACTGCACCCATAAAAGTAACAGTATTTACTGATGATACTCCAGGTATTGCAGGTATGTCAACTTGTTCGTTATACGAACCAGCTGCTACCTTAAATATAACTGGACCACTAACTCCACAACTTAGCATATTACTTACTGCTGAGTTGAAACTAGTATAATTATTTGGACCAGGAGCTCCTCCAATTGTATAAGGTCCATATGTATTACTATTAAATAATGCAGAACAAACAACAAAAGTTGAAGTTGCTGTATCATTAATGCTATTCTGATCTAAACTATCATTTGGTTGCTCAGCCCATACCTTTAATGAATAGGTACCACCGGCTAAACCAGTAATAGTTGCTACAGTAATATTATTTGAAGATGCGTTTTGAACAATACTATCATTATTTCTAATATAGGTATAAGTTGTTCCATTGCATAAAGTTTTAATAGTAGCTTTTCTAACCAAATTAACACCAAAGTTCTTTAAATTTACATTAACATTAATTGGAACACTACTTGTGTTTCCTGTCATTTGTGGTGCAGTAATCTGCGAAATACCAATATCTAATGGCAAGCCAGTACCTGTATATTGAGTATTGAAAGTATATGGTCCTGCAGCAGCAGTACCTAATAAATGTAAACAAGATGAATCGACAGCATAAACTTGGTAGTTTACTATTTTACCCCATCCTGGGAAAGGAATCGCACCAGTAAATACTGTATCATAAGGATAAACTGGTGTAGCTGCTCTTGTCATTTTTATTGTTTGATAAGCATTTATACCAACTTGATATTGAATATATGCCGAGTCAATTCTTGATGCATCCTTTATATATGCTTTAATAGTATAAGGCCCAGCATTAGTTTGGTTTCCTGTTACGGTAATAAAAGGATTAACTGTTGGTATTCCTACTTCACAAGGACTAACAGTTACCTTAATATCATCTAGTAACCATCCATATCTTCCTACTGCATTAGCCTGACCAGAAGTATAGAATCTAAAACGAATTTTTACATTTGGAGAGTTTCCTACTAAAGCAGAGATGTCAAATTTTTCATCTTTCCACCAAGAGTTCGTTGGTTTTGTAGTTGTATCACCACTTAACCAGGTAGAATACGAAAGTTCAGAAAACTTATTTTGTGTCATTGAGCCAGCTCCTGAATATTGAGCAGGAAGTAATGTGGTCCATGTTGCACCATTATTATTCGAAACTTCTATGTAACCTCCATCTGCAAGATGTAATTTACATATTTGTGAGAATGTCAAAATAACATAATTGCTATTAACCGTACTAAATGAATTCGATGTAAGATAAATCATCTTAAACGGTTGTAGACTACTCGTGTCACATTGTGCTCCCGACTTGAATAACTTAGTCGAAATAGCCCACGGTTTAAAAAACTGCGTTGCCTGATTAAGAGTATTTCCTCCCCCTAAATCGATAATAGTGTCAGCTGTAGTTATTAAGCTGTCACCATTCGAAGGAAACTCAAAATTTTCATGAAATACAACTGTCTGCGAGGAGACGTAAGTTGTAAGCAAAACAGCAAATACTAAAAGTAAAAACTTTCTCATAATGTAAATTTTGTTCATTGTTTTTAAATTATTTATTTATTATTATTTATTTATTTTTCTTAATTTTTCCTTATTGTTCAAACCAAAATAATCCTACAAAAATAAAACAAATTTTCTTATTTTTATACAATAAATTCATAAATTTAAATTTATATTTTATAATTTTTGTTTTTTCAACCTAAAATACTCTAAAATCAATCAGAATATAAGCGGTTTACTCAATTTTAATGTTTAAAGAATAACTAAGACAATTTTTTATTAAAAAAAGTTGTATGTTGCACCGCATTTTTACAGCCTTTATTATATAGACTCAAAAAAAATTAAAACGTTACAAATAATTCATCTTTTTTTTATTTAATTGCAATATTCTTTAAATAAAATTAAAATTAGCGTATTTAATAAAACCCTTTAAAAAGGGAAAAGTTGGTATATAATTCTTTATTTTAAATTCATCCTTTCCAAAAAATTCATCTTTTTCTAACCAAGTTCCATTTTTTCTAGTAAGTTTCATTTCCTCTAGCAAGTTTCATTTTTTCTGACAAGTTTCATTTTTTCTAGCAAATCGTTCTATCACGAAAGGATAGCTTCCTTTTTGTTTTTGACTAGTTTCATTTTGTTTTTGTTAAAATTCCATTTTGTTTTTGACTAGTTCCTTTTTATTTTTGTTAAAATTTCATTTTGTTTTGCCAAAAATTCACTTTGTCACGACAAAAATTCACTTTGTCACGACAAAAATCCATTTTGTTTTGCCCAAATTTCACTTTG
>CAYRBL010000185.1:0-6861 GCA_964422385.1 uncultured Bacteroides sp. | reverse complement strand
ATTTTTATAATAATATGATGTCTGGGCTTTCGCCCGAAAATTATATTATTAAGAAGAAAAGAAGGGAAGATTTTAGGTTAGTAGATTTTAAGAACGCTTATATATAATATAGGTATGAATTATGTAATTTTAGGATGTCATTTTATCTATTAACCCTAGCGTTTAGGCTAGGGGATGGTGGCAAAACATCTTTCGGGCTTTAGGCTTGATGTTTTAGTGAAATAATTATTCGAAATGATACAGTTAAATTAGTAAACTGATTATTGATTTCACTAATACTACACAAATAACGGGATTATCCATTTACCTATAATTATTGGAAGTAAAAATATTCCTATTGAAGTAATAAAATAAATAATATAATATTTCCCTTTTTTATAATCATAACGTATTAATAAAGTATCATATTTGTTCTTTCTAAAAATTAATAAATAATTTAGAATCAAAAAAGGTAAAAATAAAGTTATAAAACCAGACATGAAACTATTTATAATTTTTCCTGGAAATATGTTGAAATGTAAAAATGGGTCAAATTTAATTGTTAAAAAAACAAGCCAAAAGAGTATCGTAAGAAGATTAATACCTTGTAATATGGAAATTGGAACAAGTGTATAAATTTTCCAATTTCTTTTATCACCATTCCTTGTTTTCTCATAAACGATGGCATCTACCCAAATCTCATAATATAAATTTGTCATATTCTCGTAAATTTAAAATTGCTTTTTCTTAAATATATGTGCAAAATTACACAAATTAATTTCAATCCCTCTATATTTTCACAATTTCTTTTGTAAGGACATTCCATGGAATTTCCCTACATCCACAATTTTTAAACCCTATTTTTGCAAGATTTAAAAAACCTGCCATTTTGTCAGGTCACCCTTTTTGAGAAGAGGCAAAAAAACGTTAATATGCAGCATATCAACTTATATTGTGTTTCAAAGACGGCTTCGGAAGGCCATCTGCATTTTACAAATGTATCAGATGAATCGTTTTTTTGGGTTTTTGGTTTTATTTTTATCAAAAATGAGACTTATTTTGGACAAAAAATTAAAAAAAACCTGACATTTTGTCATATTTTGGCCTTTTTACTATTTTTTTTGTCGAAAAATGGGTTCATCTGATGCATTTGTAAAATGCAGATGGCCTTCCGAAGCCTTCTTTTATGCTTTTGAAAAAAAAATATGTCCATAATAAGGCTTCTTTTATACATCTGAAAAATGCAGATGTCGTAATGAAGACATCTTTTATACAAAATTATTTTGCAGATGAGCAAGTGAAATCATTTTTCTTAAAAAAGTAGTATTTCATTTCTTAAAATCTTAAAAAAAAACAATCATTAAAAGCCTTCAGCAATATTTTGCTGAAGGCTTTATTATTTGTAATAATGCTATTTTGTTTTTATTTTTAAGTTATGAATTACTCTTTCTCTTAATTAAAAATACCTGTCTGTATCTGTATAGATTCATCGTGGAAAAACTTTAAAATATTTCCCTGGAAAAAGTTGCTAAAGCTTTTCTGCTTTGAAAAGGAATTGTTTTTTTGTTGATTTTTCTTCTGTCAAAAAAAAATATTCCAATTTTGATTACATTTTCAAAATAATTTAGCTATTAATGTCTTGGTATAAATGTTTCTTAAAAGCTTTGCTTTGAAAACCTATCAAGAAACACTACATAAAATTATACTATTAAATTTTTAACAATTTGTAAAGATAATTTATTACTTTATCATAATAAAAAGAAGCTAAATAAGTTAATATTAATGAGAGAACAACAATAATAAACTTATAGCTAGGAGGAATAATAAAGATATTTTTTAATATTAAAAGAAATAAAATGTGAAGTAAATAAACTGAGAATGCAATTTTGCCTGTAAAAAGGAAGAAATTATTAATAAACTTCCAATTTAATTTATAAATTAATATTGCAAATCCTGAATAGCCTAATAAGGCAGGAATATCATTCAAAACTTTACCAACTTGTCCAAATTTTAAAGCAAACAACGCATATAAAAAAATACTAATTATACTAATACCTGCTATGAAATATGTATTATAGTTTGTTTTAAGTTTCCCATTATATAAATAATCTGCAATCAAAATACCTAACATAAATTCCCATAAATACTGAAACATAAAACTATTCCAGTTCCTTAATGACTCTTTACCTAAAATAATTATTAATACACTCCATCCTAAACTTATCGCAAACCCCAATCCTATAAACCAACCATCTTTAAGTTTTTTCTTTAAATAAATTAAAATATAAAAGATTAAATAGAATTGAATAATAGTAGAGATAAACCATAATTGATAACCGTAAGAACCAATTATATTATTATCGAACATTTTATAAAATAATAGATGACCAAACAAAGCATACCATGAATTATCAAATATAGGTATCAAAAGACTGATCAAAGCAGAAATAATTACAATTGAAACGTAAGGAATATAAATTTTCCCAAATCTTCGTTTAATAAAATCTATAAATTTTATTGGTTTGTTAAGATAAGAATACCAGAGCCCAAAACCTGATAATAGTAGGAATAAATGAATTCCTGTGCCACCAAAATTAATTACTTGGTTTATTTTTGGTGAAATTTTAAGATATTGGAAATAATGAAAGATTACAATTGTAAAAATTGAAAAACCTTTTAAAAATGTGATAAAATCTAAACGTCTCATATATTTGTTATTTATTATTATTTTCAGAATTAAAAATATCAGTCTGTATTTGTATAGATTCATCATGGATAAGCATCAAAATACTTTCCAGAAAATCTTTGCTCAAGCCCATCTTCTCTGCTTTAAACATACGGTCGTTCATAATGTCGTTCCACCTGCGCAATTGAAGTATCGTTACATTATTTGCTTTTTTATATTTCCCAATTTCACTTACTATCTGCATACGCTTTTTAAGTATACGCACCAATTCGTCGTCAATGCCATCAATAACAGCTCTTAATTCTTCCAGTTTACTCTCAAACTCACTTGTGCCTTTTTCTTCACGAATGATTAAATCAGAAAGCAATATCCTAAAAACATCTGGAGTTATCTGTTGTTGAGCATCCGTAAAAGCCTTGTCTGGATCGGGATGTACTTCCAACATCAAGCCTTCCATTTCCAAATCCAATGCCTTTTGAGAAATCATTGCCAACAATTCGCGGTTACCAGCAATATGACTAGGGTCGCAGATGACAGGCAAGTTAGGAACAATCCGCTTCAATTCTATCGGCAGCTCCCACATAGGCGCATTGCGATAAGGTTTGGAATCATAAGCATAAAACCCGCGATGAATAGCTGCAAGTTTGCGAATACCTGCCATATTTAAGCGCTCGAAAGCACCAATCCATAATTTAAGATCGGCATTAAGCGGATTTTTTATCATCACAGGAATATCAACACCCTTAAGTGCTGCGGCAATCTCCTGCATCGAAAAAGGATTGCCCACCGTGCGCGCACCTATCCACAAAACATCCACATCATTTGCCAAACATTGCTCAATATGTATAGGATTGGCAACCTCAACGGTGGTCATCATGCCGGTTTGTGCTTTCACATCTTTCAGCCATTGCAAACCGATATTCCCAACACCTTCGAAGCCATCCGGACGTGTGCGAGGCTTCCAAATACCAGCTCGAAATATTTTTACGTGAGGTATCGCTGACACTTCCAATGCCACTTTTAATAAATCATTATGATTTTCGGCACTGCAAGGTCCGCATATAATAAGTGGGAAACCATCGGTTTCTATCCAATTATGTAGAGGTAATATGTCTAAATTTGTACTCATTTTAATGTCTGCAAAATTAAGTAAAATTATTTAAGTTAATTTATTAATTTTGCAAACTGAATACAAAATTAATTTTAACTGTTATATAATCTTTAAAAAGCTAACAAAACAAAGGAAAAGGTATAATAGTTCATACTAAAAAATTAAAAAAATATATGGATCAAATAAAAAGAAGAACGATAAAAGATTTATTAAAAGCAGCCAAACCAGAAGACATTGGCATCATTGTAAACGTTAAAGGATGGGTGAGAACCAAGAGAGGCAACAAAAACGTTGCTTTTATTGCCTTAAATGATGGTTCTATAGTACACAGCATTCAAATAGTTGTAGACCTTGCCAATTTTGACGAGGAAACAATGAAACTGATAACAACAGGTGCGTGTATTAACGTAAATGGGAAATTGGTAGAGTCTTTAGGACAAGGCCAGAGCGTGGAAATACAAGCTGAGCAAATAGAAATATATGGTAGCGCAGACACCGAAACATATCCTTTGCAAAAGAAAGGACATACCTTAGAATTTTTAAGAGAAATAGCGCATCTTCGCCCACGTACCAACACTTTTGGAGCAGTTCTTCGCATCCGTCACGCAATGGCTTATGCTATTCACAAATATTTTAATGATAATGGATTCTTTTATCTGCATACTCCAATTATCACCGGTTCAGATGCCGAAGGAGCAGGAGCAATGTTTAGAGTAACTACTCTGGATGCTCAAAATCCTCCATTGAACGAAGAAAAACATGTAGATTTCAAGCAAGATTTCTTTGGTAAAGAAACTAACCTTACCGTTTCGGGTCAATTGGAAGCAGAATTAGGAGCGATGGCTTTGTCGAATGTGTATACTTTTGGTCCAACTTTTAGGGCTGAGAACTCAAATACTCCACGTCACCTGGCAGAGTTTTGGATGATAGAACCTGAAGTGGCATTTTGCGAAATACAAGATGATATGGATTTGGCTGAAGACTTCTTAAAGTATTTGATCCGTTACGCACTTACAAATTGCATCGACGATTTAGAGTTTTTAAATAAAATGTATGATGAGGAATTAATCACTCGTTTAAATTTTATTGTGGATAATGATTTTGTAAGATTAGATTACACCGAAGGTATCGAAATATTACTAGCATCGGGGCAGAAATTCGAATTTCCAGTTTCATGGGGTGTAGATTTGCAATCAGAACACGAAAGATATTTAGTTGAAAAGCATTTTAAGAAACCAGTTATACTTACAAATTATCCTAAAGACATCAAAGCATTTTATATGAAAATGAATGATGATGGAAAGACTGTAAGAGCTATGGATGTGCTGTTCCCAAAGATTGGTGAGATTATTGGAGGCTCGCAAAGAGAAGAAAATTTAGAGAAATTAATCAAGAGAATAACCGAAATGGGCATCCCTGAAAAAGATGTTTGGTGGTATTTAGAAACACGTAAATTCGGAACAGCTCCGCATAGTGGTTTTGGTTTAGGATTCGAAAGATTAATTTTATTTGTAACAGGAATGTCGAATATCAGAGACGTAATTCCATTCCCAAGAACACCAATGAACGCGGAATTTTAAAATTAATTAATAATTAATAATTAATAATTAATAATATTATGAATAAAGAAATCATAGAATATATAAAGCAAGCAAAAGACTTTATAAAAAAATACAAATATCTTTTTATAAGTATAAAATGTATTAAAATTTTATTACTTTTGTACGCATTCATAATTCATAATTCATAATTCATAATTTTGAGATAATGTTAAGCCAGAGGTTACAGCAGAAGTTACTACAGAAACTAACTCCACAACAGATAATGTTGATGAAGTTGTTGCAGGTGCCTACTGTAACACTTGATCAACGCATAAAGCAAGAGTTAGAAGAGAATCCTGCCTTGGAAGAGTTATCAGAAGGCGATGATTTAAATCAGTTAGATGATTTTGGTGAGAATAGCGAAAGCACTGAAGACAATTCAAGAGATACAGATGAGTTTGATTTCAACGATTATCTTGATGAGGATGATGTAGATTCTTATAAACTACAAACAAATAATTATTCGGAAGAAGACGAAACAAAAGATGTTCCTTTATCTAGCGAAACAACTTTCCAGGATCATCTTATCGAACAACTTCAGATGCTCGGTTTAGATGATAAACAGTTTCAGATAGGGCTTACGTTAGTAGGCAATCTTGATGATTCGGGTTATTTGATGCGCGAAATAGAAGCAATGGTCGACGACTTTGCTTTTAGCCAAAATCTAGAGACAACAGAAGAGGAAATATTATGTGTACTATATATTATTCAAGACCTTGATCCTGCTGGTGTAGGTGCTCGAAGTTTACAGGAATGTTTATTAATTCAATTAAGAAGAAAAGAAGAACAAACTCCTTCTATTAAACTAGCTACAGAGATATTAGAGAATCATTTCGAACGTTTTTCAAAGAGATATTACGAAAAGATAATTGAAAAACTTAACATAACCGAAGAAGACTTGAAGGAAGCAATCAACGAAGTGTTACGCCTTAATCCTAAGCCAGGTAATTCGATGAGCTCAAGCGGCAAAGCAAGTGAATATATCATGCCCGATTTCTTTATTAATAACAATAATGGAGTGTTGGAAATGACAGTAAACAATCGCAATGTCCCCGATCTTAGAGTTAATCAAACTTATGCCGATATGCTTCAAACCTATACTGCAACAAAACATAAAAATACACAACAGAAGGATGCAGTTATGTTTATCAAACAAAAAATAGATTCTGCCCGTTGGTTTATTGATGCAATCAAGCAACGAAATAATACGCTGTATGTAACCATGGATGCGATTATGAACTATCAGCACGATTTCTTTTTGGATGGCGACATCTCGAAACTTCGTCCGATGATTTTAAAAGACATTGCAGATGTAGTTGGCCTTGATATTTCTACAATCTCCAGAGTTGCCAATAGCAAATATGCACAAACACACTTTGGAACCTTTTTATTAAGAGATTTCTTTGCCAAAACAATGTCTACTGACTCGGGAGAAGACGTTACAAACACCGAATTAAAGAATATTTTGAGCGAATGCGTCGATA
>CAYRBL010000184.1:0-6871 GCA_964422385.1 uncultured Bacteroides sp. | reverse complement strand
CATTAGCTATCAATCCGCCCAGATTACTTGCATGCTGCCCAAGCACTCCAACTTTCAAATCGGCAATCATAGCTTCATTTACTTCGTACACCCCTGATGGTATTGGCTTAACCAAACCACCACGACCAACAATTATTGATAAGGTCTCAATCTCAATTCCGGCTTGTTTTATTTCTTCCAGAATAATATTTTTCCTGAATTCATATTGATCTGTAATATTTCTGAAAGCACCAATCTCTTCAGAAGTATGCTTAATATTCTTTAAAAATATTTGACTTATCCCTTCAAAAACAGCAATCTTCGTTGAAGTAGATCCAGGATTAATTGCAAGTATTCTTTGTCTGTTCATTTTGATAATTGATTAATGACCTCACCCCAACCCTCTCCTATGAGGAGAGGGAGTAAGGCAAAGTAATATGATTTTTCTCTTATTTTTAAAATTTAAAATAATTCTCTATTTACTTAAATCAAATTCCTCCCCTCTAAGGGGAGGTTAGGTGGGGTATTTTTTTAACTTTAGGCACTTAAAGTACTTTAGGCACTTTAGGCACTTCCCTTTATTTTGCAGTTAAAGCAGCCAAAGCAATAGAGTAAAGCTTTGTCAACTCACTATCACCTCTCGATGATAAGATAGCAGGTACTCTTGCTCCACAAACAATTGCTCCTAGTTCTGCTCCGCAAAGTTTTGTATTGGTTTTGTAAAATACATTTGCTGATTCAATATTTGGAAACAACAAACAATCTGCATCACCTGCAACTTCGCTTTTCAATTTCTTAATCTCTGCACTTTCCATATCAATAGCTACATCCAAAGCTAAAGGTCCATCAATTAATGCTCCTTTTATTTGACCTCTGTCGCACATTTTTGATAAAATAGCTGCATCAACACATGCTGGCATAGTAGCCGACATTTGTTCGGTAGCTGCAATAACTGCTAATTTAGGAGTATTTATTCCCAAAGCATGAGCTGTATTGATAAGATAATTAGTAATAGTAAGCTTTTGTTTGAAATCAGGTGCAGGAATTATCGCAACATCACCAACTATTAATAATTTTGAATAATTTGGAGTTTCAATAACAGTTACGTGTGTTAGTATTGCTCCAGGATTCATACATCCGGTTTCTTTGTTAAGAATAGCACGCATATACTTATCAGTAGTTACTGCGCCTTTCATCAATAAATTACCTTTGCCTTCGTTTATTAATTTTACAGCTAAAGTTGCTGCTTTCATTTCGTCAGCTTCCTGAACGATGGTAAATTTATTTACATCGATACCTTCGTGTAAACATACTTTTTTAATAGTTTCTTCGTCGCCAACAAGTGTTGCTTCTACAATTCCTTTGTCAACAGCATTGCTAACTGCACCTATAGTATGTGCATCTATTGCGTAAGCTGCAACTAAACGTTTCTTTTCTTTGCTTTTTAAGACCTCAAACATTTGGTCTAACTTTGTGATTGCCATATTGTGTATCTTTTTTTTATAAATGATTTTATTTGTTCTAAAATTTTCAACAAAAGTATAAAGAATTTTGATACTATATATTATATATGGCATAAAAAAAGCTCCTTCTTTCGAAAGGAGCTTCTTTTTTATTTATTTAATAGATTTTATTGTTCAATATTAGGCTTTTCCAAACCATAACCTTTTTTCTTATCTTCTATTTTTAATAAGTATGCAAATAAAAGAGCAAGAACTCCAAAACTTGTAAAGATTAACATTGGGATTTGATAATTATATTGTGTCATCTCTTGTCCGCCTACCATTACTTTTCCAACAATACAGTAATTATGCAATACCCATCCTATTAAAGCAGGTGCAAACATTAATGCCCAAGCGTTTTGCAAGAGGAAAATTAATGCATAAGCTGTTCCTAATTGTCGTTCTGGAATAATCTTTGGTACTGATGGCCACATTGCTGAAGGCACAAGTGAGAATCCAATTCCTAATAATAACATTAATGCTATTGCAATTATATAATGATTTAAGAAAGATAATGAGAATAGGAAATGCACTAAAATAATAATTATTGAACCAATAATCATAATCGTTGCTCCTTTCCCTTTACGGTCGTATAAACTTCCGAAGAATGGTGTAAGAATGATTGTTCCGAAAGGAAGTAAACCAGGAATAGATCCAGCCCAAGCTTCGTCAACACCATATTTTAATACCATTAAATTGGTTGCATATTTTAAAAATGGGAATACTCCTGAATAAAATAAAGCACAAAGTATTGCAATATACCACCAACCTTTATTTTTAATAATAAAAAGAATATCTTTAGCACTAAACTCTTCTTCAGCTTCGGCATTGGTGCTAAGATTGAATTTATCAACAGAAGCATCTAATTTTTTATCCTGAACAGAGTATACAAAGAATGCTATAAAACCAATACATAGCATTAGTAAACCTACAAGAATTGGGAACGAAACGTGTCCGAAAGCTTTTGCTAATGGAAATGATGCAGAAAGTGCAAATGCAGTTCCAAGTCTTGCTATAGCCACCTGAATACCCATAGCCATAGCCATTTCTTTTCCTCTAAACCATTTTACAGTTATCTTCGAGACCGTAATACCCGCCACTTCAATACCTACGCCAAAGATTGCAAATCCTAAGGAAGCAATCCATACTTGTGCTGGGTAACTCCAAAATAAAATATGCCATGTAGTTCCATCAAACATATGTGTCGAAACTGCCCAGTATTTTATTCCGGCACCCAATACCATCACTAATGCTGAAGTAATTCCTGTGAATCGTATCCCCATTTTATCTAATATTATTCCACCGAATAATAAAAATAAAAAGAATACATTAAACCAACCATAAGATCCGGTAAACCACCCGTAGTCAGCACTATTCCAGTGCAGCTGCTTGTCTAACATCCCTTCTAATGGAGACATTACATCTGCAAGAAAGTATCCTGCAAACATCGTAAACGATACTATTGCCAAGGCGGTCCAGCGTGCAGCTTTGGAATCGCTTAGTATCTTTTGAACTTTTTCTACCATATTTGTTCTATTTAATGTTTAAAATATTTTTAATTCAGCAAAACTAAGATAAAATTCCGATATTTGCCGAATAAATATTTCATTTTATTTAAAATTAACTAAAAATACTTATATAAATTAAGATAAAACCATGCCAATAATAGAGTTTAACGACGAATATTTTATGAGAGAAGCCTTAAAAGAAGCAAAAGCTGCTTTCGAAGATGGCGAAGTACCCATTGGTGCTGTTATAGTTGCCAATGGCCGTGTAATTGCCAAAGCTCATAATCTTACCGAACGCTTAACGGATGTAACTGCTCATGCCGAGATGCAGGTATTTACTGCTGCCGAAAGCTATTTAGGTGGAAAATATTTACAGGATTGTACTTTGTTTGTAACCCTCGAACCTTGCGTGATGTGTGCAGGTGCTTCGTACTGGACTCAGATTGGTAAAATAGTTTATGGTGCAAAAGATGAAAAAAGAGGATATTCTTTATTTGGAAATAAATTCTTACATCCCAAAACGAATCTTAAAGGAGGAGTTTTAGAAAAAGAATGCGCCGAACTTCTAACAGCATTCTTTAAAAATAAAAGATAAAAAATCAATTACAAATTACGAATTACGAATTGCGAGAGTTTAAGCCGTAATTCGTAATTCGTAATTCGTAATTGATTATAGTTTGAATTCCTTTTTAATCTTATCAACATAGTCAAGTTTCTCCCATGAGAAGAAATCTACTGACTTATAATTACGTTCTTTGCCATCAACTTTGCGTGTAGTTGTTGATTTATCTTTATAATAAACTTCAACTTCTTTAGTATAGAAATCTCTACCGAAATGACCATAACTAGCTGTTGGATGGAAGATAGGATTCTTTAAACCAAATCTGGTAACGATAGCATAAGGACGCATATCAAATATTTTGTTGATGCGTTTTGCAATTTCACCATCAGTTAAAACTACACCTTTAGCATCTTTTACTTTAGCAGTTCCATAAGTATTTACATACAAACCTACTGGTTGCGCTACTCCAATTGCATAAGCCACCTGAACCAAAACTTGATCGGCAACACCTGCAGCAACTAAATTTTTAGCAATATGACGGGTTGCATAAGCAGCTGAACGGTCAACTTTTGAAGAATCTTTTCCTGAAAAAGCACCACCACCGTGTGCACCGTGTCCACCATAAGTATCTACAATAATCTTACGACCTGTAAGACCTGTATCGCCGTGTGGTCCGCCAATTACAAACTTTCCGGTTGGGTTAACGTGAAGTGTAAAATCATTTTTAAATAATTTTTTAACCTCAGCTGATAAAGTATTTCCTTTAAGTACTCTTGGTATTAATACCTTTAACACATCATTTTTGATAGTTTCTTGCATTTTGGCTTCGCTTTCGAAGTCGTCGTGCTGTGTTGATATTACTATAGTGTCAATTCCTTCAGCTTGTCCGTTGTCGTTATATGCAATAGTTACCTGCGATTTTGCATCAGGACGAAGGTATTTCATTTGCTTACCTTCTCTTCTTATTTCAGCTAATTCTTGTAATAAAACGTGGGCTAACTCAACAGACATTGGCATTAAGTTTTCCATTTCTTTACAAGCATAACCAAACATCATACCTTGGTCACCTGCACCTTGGTCTTCTTGTTTTTTACGTTCAACACCTTGATTTATATCTTGAGATTGTTCGTGAATTGTAGAAATAACTCCACATGAATCGGCGTCAAAACGATATTCAGCTTTGGTATAACCAATTTTACGGATGGCTTCGCGAGCTATATGTTGTACGTCAACATATCCATTGGTTTTTACTTCGCCGCTACATACTGTTAAACCAGTTGTAACTAAAGTTTCGCAAGCTACTTTTGATTCTGGATCAAAACGTAAGAACTCGTCTAATAATGCATCTGATATTTGATCGGCTACTTTGTCTGGATGCCCTTCAGATACGGATTCGGATGTAAATAAATATCCCATTTTATTTTTGATTTAAATAATTTAAATAATTAGTTTGTATGTGGGATTATCACGATTGCAGGTTGCTATAATTATTGTTTTAGCATTTTTTCGATGTGGTTGCAATCAATCAAATTTTTCCACGCTGCAAAATTAATAATATTTTACATATTAATGCACTTTCTTTACTTTTTTGTTAGTTCCTGAAACACTTTTTCCAATTTTACCTCTTCTTTATGCATTGTCAACACAGAGATTGAGTGCTCTACTGCAAATTTAAAAATATCCTGACGAATATCAATATCACCTGCTGTTTCGATTTGCCAGGTATTGTCGTTCATCTTTTTTAGTTGTTTAACACCTTTTATTTTTAAGATTAATTCCTTTTCAAATGGCTTATCAAACTCTATAGTAAGTATATTTTTATTAAGATTAAGATGCGATAGATTCGAAGTTTGGTCGTCGGCAACTATTATACCATTATTTATAATGATAGCACGGCTACAAATAGCTTCCACTTCTTGCATAATATGAGTTGAAAGCATTACCGTTTTTTCCTTGCCTATATTTTTAATAAGGTCTCTGATTTCCACAATTTGATTTGGATCTAAACCTGAAGTTGGCTCATCCAAAATCAAAACTTCTGGATCGTGGATCAAAGCTTGAGCAAGACCAACACGCTGACGATAACCTTTAGAAAGTGCACCAATCTTCTTTTTACGTTCAACATCTAAGCCCGTTAGCTCGATCATATTATCGATACGTTGTTTAGTTTTATCACCCAACTGATGAATGCCAGCAATAAATTCGAGATACTCTCTGATATACATATCCAGATACAGCGGATTATTTTCAGGAAGGTAACCAAGTTTTTTGCGCACCTCAATAGATTGCTCCATAATATCAAATCCGTACACACTTACCTCGCCAGAAGTTGGAGGGATAAAACAAGTAATAATCTTCATCATTGTAGATTTACCTGCACCATTTGGCCCTAATAATCCAACAATTTCGCCCGGATTAATCTCAAATGTAACATTGTCCAGCGCCTTTTGTTCCCCGTATACCTTGGTAATATTGCTAACTTTTATTGACATATTATTATTAAATAAAATAAGACTGCGAAATTACTATAAATATCTTAAAGTAATATCAAATTAATGATTTTTATAAAAAACAATAGTCGCATCAGCAGTCTACCGTATAAAAATGTAATCGGTTAACGAATAAAATACAAATTTGTTATCAATGTTATTCATAAGCTAAATGTATTTGAAAACCTATGTAAAATTTATTTTATAAAATAAATAAAAGCCATTTAATTTTGAATAATAAATATTGTTTGTTTATTATATTTTAAATAGATTTCTGTTGCTAAAATAATTTAATATATATGTTTTAGTGGTATCTTCTTTGCAAGTATTTCCTGAATTATTTAGTTCGTTATGTTCTTGTGAAAGGAAACAATGTAAATCGTTTTTTTGACTATGATTTTGATTTATTTTTTGATTAAATCAGGTGTTTTTCTTTTGTTAAAAATAAATGATTTTTTCCTCAAAAAACATCATTTTTCTCATCAATTTTATAAAAGCTTATTGTATAAGGGTTTAAGCAATATTTTTGTAATTCATAACTATCACTATACCAGTACCAACGTTCTCGATGATGAAATAATCGTTCTCGACGATGAAATAATCCATTTCGAAGAAGAGATAATCGTTCTCGATAATCATATAATTCATCTCGATGCTGAAATAATCTATTTGTTTATAAAAATAATGCATTTTGATGCTGAAATAATCGTTCTTGATGCTAATATAATCACTCTTGAAACTGAAAAATCATAAATATATCAGCATCGAAAGCGATTTTATCAATTTCTAATAAAATAGATTTATTTATAAGAAGCTTTTAACACAAAAAAA
>CAYRBL010000183.1:0-6872 GCA_964422385.1 uncultured Bacteroides sp. | reverse complement strand
TACACGACATTCCTACTATGGCTTTAGCTGGTGCAAACCAGACTTTATGTAATGTTACTAGTACTTTCTTAACAGCTAATACTGCTACAACAGGAACTGGAACTTGGACTAAAGTAAGTGGTCCTTCAGTAACATTTGTTGATGCCAACAATCCAACAACTGAAATTACCGGATTAACAGCAGGAACTTATATTTTACAATGGGAAATAGCAAATGCTTCTTGTACTTCATCTGACCAAATGCAATTAATAATTTATGATCTTCCTACAACTGCCCTTGCAGGTTCTGATCAAGAATACTGTAATAGTACAACTTTCAATATGGCTGGTAATATTGCAACTTCAGGTCAGGGGACTTGGACAAAGGTAAGTGGGCCTAGTTCATACAGTATTACAAATTCACATCTTGAAACAACAACAATAACTGGTGTAACAACCGGAACATATACTTTTAGATGGACAATTGATAATGGAAACTGTACTCCATCTTATGATGAAGTTACAATTCACAATTATGTTCAACCAAATACTGCAAATGCTGGTAGTGATAAAATAGTATGTGGTACTAGTACAACAATGTCAGGAAATACTGCTACATCAGGAACCACTGGAACTTGGACGTTACAGGCAGGACCTAACACTCCTTCTTTTTCAAATATACATTCAAAAAACAATAATGTTACAGGATTAATTCCTGGGACTTACACTTTACGTTGGACTATAGCAAGTGGTACTTGTACTTCGACTTATGACGATGTTGATTTAAATGTTTACGACATCCCAACAACTGCTAGTGCAGGTAGTACACAGAATTTATGTTTAAGCACTCCATCTACTTCTACTATTTTAAATGGAAATACTGCTATAATAGGTAATGGTTTATGGTCGCAAGTTACGGGTCCAAACACTGCAACTTTTGATGATCAATTACTGCCTAATGCAACTATATCAAATCTTATTGCAGGAACTTATACTTTTAAATGGACCATAACAAATGGTGGTTGTTCGTCAAACAGTACTGTAACTATTAATGTTTATCAAGTTCCAACTGATGCGATTGCAGGTTCAGATCAAACAATATGTTTATCTTCTTCTTTATCTTTAAATGGAAATATTCCATCTGTAGGTACAGGTTTATGGTCAAGAGTAAGTGGACCTAATACTCCAACTATTGTTTCGGCATCTTCACCTACTTCCAGCATCACAGGCTTTACTTCTGGTGTTTATGTTTATAGATGGACAATTACAAATGGAACTTGTACTTCAACTGATGACGTAAGTATTACTATAGACGCTCTTGCAACAGTAGCAAACGCTGGTACTGATCAAGATATTTGTAATTCAACAACAGGAACTTTAGCTGGAAACACTGCAAGTGTTGGCACAGGAACCTGGACGAAATTATCAGGACCTTCTGCAACAATTAGTAATATCAATAGTCATAATTCAGGACTTACCGGATTGTCAGCTGGTGTATATTCATTCCAATGGCAAATTGTTAATGGCACTTGTAGTTCTTCTGATAATACTACTATTAATGTCTATGATTTACCAACAACAGCCAATGCAGGTTCAGATCAATCTTATTGTAATGCTACAACATTTAATATGTTAGCAAATGTTCCATCTGTAGGTACTGGTACTTGGATAAAGATTAGTGGTCCTTCTTCATATACTATTACTTCACCTCATTTAGCCAACACAACAATCACTGGTGTTGTTACCGGAACTTATGTTTTTAGATGGACTATCGATAATGGAAATTGCACTCCTTCTTATGATGAAATTACAATAACTAATTATATCCAACCTAATACTTCAAACGCAGGTGTAGATCAAAATGTATGTGGAACTTCTACAACTATGGCTGCTAATCTTGCAACATCAGGCACTACTGGTACTTGGTCGCAAGTAAGTGGACCTAACATTGCAAGTATTTCTAACCTAAATTTAAATACTGCAAGTGCTACAGGTTTAATTCAGGGTACTTATACTTTAAGATGGACTATTTCGAATGGTACTTGTACTCCTTCATCTGATATTGTTGTTTTAAATGTTTACAACATCCCAACAACTGCTAATGCTGGTGTTAACCAATCTTTATGTAGCGAATATACTACTACAACACTTCACGCAAATACTCCTGTTATTGGTACAGGTCAGTGGTCGCAAATATCTGGACCAAACACAGCAGTTTTTGCAAATATCAACAGTCCTTCTTCTGGTTTATCTTCATTAGTTTTTGGACAATATATCTTTAGATGGACTATTGCTAACGGTCCTTGTTCTAACTATTCTGATGTATATGTTGACCTTGTTAAATGTGTCGATTTACGTGTTACAAAAGTATTGTCTGATCCAGATCCAATACTTCATCCACATCATCATATTCATAAATTAGATACTGTTACTTTTACTATCACATTAACTAATAACAGTACAAATACTGCTACTAACAATATTCAAGTTCTGGATACACTCCCAAGTGTTTTCCATTATATTTCTTCAACAACAAGTGCTGGAACTTATACTTCTGCAACCGGTATATGGGCTATCAATACCTTGGCAGCTTTAAATACTGCAACTTTAACTATTAGAGCAAGGGTAGATACTTCTGCTCAAAATAATGTTTATATCATATCTCATTCATATCCTGATTTAGATTCTTCAAACAATAAATCTTTTGCATCTGTTACAGCTAGACATTCGTCTAGTGGTCACGATGGAGGTTTAGAAAGTAATGGTAGTTTGGTTTCAAAGGTTGCATTGCGTAATTTTAAACGTCAAAAAGAAGGAGAAATTTGTTATGAAAACACTAAAGATCTTCAAACTTTTGTAGATTTCCAAGCTGCTAAATCTTTATTAAGCACAAATACATCCGATTTATCTTCATTTATCCCTGCTGCCGGAACAGGTTCAATGGGATATAATACAACTCCTTTGGATTTGGTTGGTGTTACCAATGCAATGGAGGTAATTGCTGTAGATTACTTCACCGATTCTACCGATCGTCAAGGTTCTATTTTAGGCATCGCAACTACTCCTGCTACTGTTTACGGACATACAAAAATGGTTTGTGATAGATTAAATGGTGCTCGTTTGGTTAGCGTTAATGATTATATAATCAATAATCATCACTTCTTTATGTCGCGTTTAGAACAAAGCAACGGGGATGTAGATTATACAGTTAATTTTATTGCTTACAAAAATGGCAACCAATACAATATCGACAATCAATGGGATTTGGATACTTATACTCCTACTGGCAACAGTCCTGTGTTAAACTTCCAGGTTTGGTCTATTAACGAAAAATATACCGAGGCTTTGGTTAAAGGTATTTTCGATAAAATGACAAGTCAGGGTTATTCGTTAAATCTATTGAATACTAAAGCACCTGTGCAACCAGCGGTTTATGCTGTAAGCGGCACTTACGACAATGGCGCAATTGCCTTACAACTTAACAATACTGTAAATGCAAATGCTGTACAATTTACAGGTACTACTGCTGCAGTTGAAAATGGTATCAGAACTAATTATAGTCAAAACTCAAGCATCTCAAATACATTTAACAGCTCTGCAGTTGTAAATACAGGAACTATTTTTGATATTGGGTTCAAAATGTCTAACAATATGCAGACAGGTAATGATGTATTGTATTTTGCTGATGGTCCTTGGGGTGTTGATATCGATTCTGCTGGTGCAACTGTTAACAACTTCTCCATCTCGGCTCTTAACAATATTTCTTATGCTAACTGTTATAATTTATTGCGTAATGCCAACGTTGATGGTAAAGTTAAAACCTATGCTTCATTATTCAGAGCATTAAAAGCTGCCAATAATACTTCAAATATTTCTAATTATAAATATATAGAATTTAATGCATCAGGAAGTGGTACTTTTGAAATGACTTTAAGCAAAAAGAGTATTTCGAATTGGAGCAATCAATATAAGACTTCCATCAATCTTACCTCAACACAAAATCATTATAAAATCACATTAAGTGATCTTTACAATGCTTCTGGACAAACTAGTTTCAATGGCAATGATGTGATGGCAGTTGTATTTACCAAAAATGGAAATTATTCTACATTACAAGACTTCAATATCAAAGTAAGTAACCTTCATTTTTCGGGCAATACTGCTGGTATTAATGAAACTAACAGCGACAGCAAAGATATTAAGTTAAATGTATATCCAAATCCTGCATCTAAACAAACTTTGATTTCGTTTAATATGCCTGAAGCATCTAAACTAAAAATTAGTTTGTATAACGAACAGGGTAATCTGGTAAGTGTTATTGCTAACGAACACTACAATTCGGGTGATTATACTATTAATTATAATGTAGCGAATTTAGATAATGGCATTTATTTTATGAAATTTGAAACAGATAAATTTATGCTTAACTCTAAAATGATAGTCATACATTAAGAACTTTATAAATAAAATGATTTATTGAAGCAATCGCTTCTTTAAATAATAAAAAAAACCTTCATCATTTATTTGGTGAAGGTTTTTTTATTATTAGTTCAGCTTTTTTACTCTTAATACATCCTTTTTTCATTCGTAAAGGTAAATTTAGTAAAGTATAATTTACCCTCCTTTTTCAAGTTAATCTATCATAACATATATTAATATAATGTATTATGAAGATTAGTCTATCAACTACCCATTAAAGCAAACTTATCAAAATTAAAAAATATCGTTTTCTAACAAGCTGTATTAGTTGTAAATGTAGTGGAGGTGTCATCTTACTTTGTTGCGGTGTCATCTTACTTTGTTGCGGTGTCATCATTTTAAGTTGCGATGCCTCCATTTTAAATTGCGATGCCTCCATTTTAAGTTGCGATGCCTCCATTTTAAATTGCGGTGTCATCATTTTAAGTTGCGGTGTCATCATTTTAAGTTGCGATGCCATCAAACACTCTTGAGGTACCATATTTCACACTTCCTATACCGTTTTGCAAAAAATCAATAAAAATATTCACAAAAAAAATAGGGCAGCAGATTATTCCTAATCTATCTACCCTATATGTATTAAATATTAATTAACAACTTTAAGTACTTTAGGCACTTTAAGTACTTTAGGCACTTTAAGTACTTTAGGCACTCTTATGTCTTCCAACTTAAGGCACTTAAGGCACTCTCCCCCTAATAACTCGTAGTAGGTGTCCTGTATTTTTTAGCTATTAAATTAGAAAACGCCAATCCCTTCACCATTTTATATTCTACACTCTTGGTACCAAAACTCTTAAAATAATTCTTAACCTGTGTATACAAAAAACGAGCTCCTGTAGTGTTGTTAAAAAATGTTTCATTTCTTTCGTTTCTACCTTTATCCGAATTAAACATTGCTGTTTCTGCAGTCGAATTCAAAGGCCCTAATGTTGCATAATACGCTTTTAAAGCAGTAGCACTTAAGCGTGCATTATCAGGACTGTAACAACTTTGCCCTGTGGTATAAGTTATAAATGCTAAAAAATTACCTGCTCTACTCTCAAATTGTTGATGCGAAACAGAGTTTTTTCTCAATACACTCACTTCCTTTTCAGCATCTGCAACCATTTCTGATGTCACTACAGCTGCTGTACCAGCTGCAATCACAGGCTCTTTCTTTAACTTACCGATACGAACACCTTTTTCCTTTTTAGCCAAATTTACAGCAGTTAATATCTGTGCAGCACTTACATCTTCTGACGATCTCAAAGCACTCAACGAATCAGTTGTCAATACAAACATCAACAAATAAGCGGCATTCCTTGCTATCAAAGCTTCCTTTTCAAGATTGAAAAGCAGTAATAAAGCTGCATTTTTATCTTTTAAATCAGCTTGCTTTAATATTAATTTAGCTTGCGCAATTTTTGCATTTGTCGTCTTATAAGCTAATCCAATTGTTACTATTGCAGCTAACAACTTTTCTCCATTTCCCATAAAACCATCAAATGATTTAGCTTTACGAGGCCCTACTATTGCAGCAACTGCTGCATTTGTTTTTAAAGATTTACTTACGATTACCATGATTTTTTTTGGTATTATTTATTAAAAAACAACTTATTATTTTAATAAGCTAATTAAATTTCAGATAAGCTATGTAGCAACAATGCTTTTCCGAAAGATCTACTAAAAAGAATCCATGATTTCTTTATAGCATAATAAAACTAAGTTCCTTTTTTGAAAAGAATTTTAGAATAGTTTACGAAAAGTTTTTTCTCTCTTAAAAATAAATGGCTTATACAGGCCTATTTTTTAAATTGTGATTACATCCGAAAATAAAGTGCAAAGTTATACATTAATCTTAATTAAAAACAAATATATTTGATAATTATTTAACATGATAACTATTTATTATTTCTAGCATCTGAAATAAAGGCATAATTATATTGAAAAACTATAAATACAAACTGATCTAATAATAATTAGCATAATAATTATTTTCTAAACCAAACTATTCCCACTTTAAACTCTTACTTCGTTTCCTTTTACTTTTTACTTTTTTAATCCCCCCAACTTATAATCCGTAGGATTTTAATATCAATATAACAGAAATATAACAGAAATAATTATTATCCGTAGGATATTAACAATGTATACTCCCTTAGGAAAAACGAAATTGTGATTGGGTTATATCTTCTATTGATATTAATCCACTACGTGGAATAAGAATATTATTTTGAAATGAATTAACAAATGGTATTGTTTGTAATTATATTTTATTACTTTTGTGCTTTGATTTATTAAAATTGATATAAATAAAAATATGCTTAACTATAATATATTCTTGAATAATATAGTTGAAAAATACAATTTAAACGTTCGAAGTTCGAAAACTTCGAACAACGGCTATATTGTACGACCAACTTCGGGCACAAAAAA
>CAYRBL010000182.1:0-6881 GCA_964422385.1 uncultured Bacteroides sp. | reverse complement strand
TAATCATTTGTTTTGTAAATATGTTTAGTTAATGTATCTTTGTAATTCAATAACACCAAAAAAATATATGAAAACAAAAATAAAAACTTTCATAAGAATACTTGTATGCCTTTTAATAGGGCTTTTTATACTTATTCAAATTAGTTGTACAAAAGAAAACCCAGTTACTCCAATACCACCAATAAGTTTTTCTTTAACGGATTATGATGGCAATGTGTACGATACAATACGGATAGGTACACAAGTTTGGATGAAACAAAATTTAAAAACCACCCATTTTCGAAATGGCGAACCTATAGATCACATTAGTTTAGTTGATTGGCATAATGCTTTTTCATCTGCTTATTGCGATTATGAAGATGACACTGCTATTTCGAGAACCTATGGTAAATTGTATAATTATCATGCTGCTGTTGATTCACGTGGAATTTGCCCTCCCGGATGGCACGTGCCTTCGGATGCTGAGTGGCAGACTTTGATAGCTTTTTTGCATGGTCCGGCTATTGCAGGTAGCTACCTCAAAGAAAAAGGCACTGTGCATTGGACAACTCCTAATACAAATGCGAACGACGTATTTGGTTTTACGGCCCTTCCGGCAGGGATAGCTGATGTTACTTATCAACATAATTGGGGTACTTGGGGCTGTTTTATGACTACGTACCGTAGTTTTATGAGTATTTATTATTATTGTATGTATTATGATTCAGAGAGAATCTCAAAACTGTCAGGTGATCTTCGCTTAGGTCTTTCCATTCGCTGTATTATGAATTAATAAAAACATATATAACATTAAATCCCTTCTACAAGCTCATTGATCTTTTTTTTACACGTCATTGAGCCTGTCGATATGATACATCTCCCTTCTACAGGCTCAGGGAAAGAAGAAAAGTATTTAATAAAGAAAGGGTCACTGAACTTGTTGAAGGGACAAAAATTATTTTATTTTTACAAAAAAGAAATAAATGTATTAACTTTGTGTTTTAATCTTTAGAGTAATTAAATTTAAAATCAAAATCAACATGAAAAGATTCTTAATAGGAGTTATAATATTTATAATAGTAGTAATAACTGCTATTTTTTATTTTGTTGATATATACCTACAAAAAAAAGAGATTAAAACTATTGTAATATCTTTTAAAAATAAAAAGGAAATTCTATATTTAAAAATGTTTTCAGGAGAAGAAACTATTTCTATTTCAAATAATAGAAAAATGTATAAAGGAGAAGATAAAACACAAAACAATATTGTAATTAATGGAGCAGAAGCATTGTTTTATAAGGTGAGTTCTGATACATTATATATAATATATCCCGGCGAAAAATCAGCGATATCAAATCTTCAAACAAATATATATATCATTGAAAAGTCAATTGATAATGTTGAATTCTATAACTTTTGGGATAATTATAAAAAAATGGGATATGAAAAATTCCCTAATTAATTATTGTTTTTAATCTCTTTAAGAAATTCTTCATATTTACTACAATATATATTCCTTCAATTTTAATACAAAATGTTTCCTTATTTTTATCAAACTAAAAAAAGAATTTGTTTTATTTTCACAAAAAAGAAATAAATGTAGTAACTTTGTGTTTTAATATTAAAGTAAAAATAATTATGAAAACTTCATTTAATAAACAGCCAGTTGGTATTTTTATAAAAAAAGCTATCAACATTAAAATTTATTTAATAACAATATTAATAATAGCAGGTTTTATTAGTTGTAAAAAACAACAACCTGATGTATATAAAGATCCTTTTACTTCTGATCAATTAAAATGGGTTAACAACATTCAAAACCCCATTTATAAAGTAATAACTAAGACTACTGATTCATCAGGAATAAGAATAGATACGATAACTTCCACTACAAATAACAGAGTTGATTATACTAATAATCTCATAAATGATGACTATACTATCTTTTATTATAGTGGGCAATATAGAGTAAGTATATATAAGGAAGTTCTGAATCCAATATATTCTTATTGGACTAATATTTCACTTGAGATAAGCAATGAATATGATTTTGGTATAACAATTGATCCTAGTTATAATTACAAAACAAATCTACCTACAGATACTGCAACAGTGAACGGTATATTTTATAATGATGTTTATGATTTTGCTAATGCAGGATATTTTTCAGCAAGTATTTATAAGAAATTGTATTTTAGAAAAGGAGTAGGATTTATTTATATAGAAAAAACTGATGGAAGTAAAGCGATAATGTTACAATAATATTTTTGAAGAAATGGATAAGGAAATTAAAAATATAAGTAAAGAAATGGCTCTTTTAACAAAAACTATTTTTGTAATCATAGGTGCTTATCTATCTATAGCCGGATTGGTATTTGTTGTAACTGCTGTTGTTTTGTTTTTCCAAAATTCAGGAATAATAAGTGGATATGCACCTATATATTTTATGCTGGGAATATTTTTAATGTTCTTATCGATACTCCCAATTCTGTCATTTTTAAAACTTAAAAAACAACATTCAATATACTTACATTGGGGTATGGCTATTATAAGTCTGCTTATTGCTTTCTTCGTATTTAGATTTCTTAAGTTATAAAGATATTATTTAATAGAAATAAAAAAATAAAACCTAACAGGTTTTGAAAACCTGTTAGGTTTGTATCGTACAATATATATAAGGTGTAAAAAAGAATAATTGGGATAAAAAGTATGATAATTTGATTTATTTATACAAAAAAGAAATAAATGTAGTAACTTTGTGTTTTAAATATTGAAAAATAATTTAATTATTCTTTCTTATGTTAGGTTAATTATTTTCTCTATTTTTGACAACTTATATAAGGAAAAAACAATATATTAATAAAGTAAATTATGCAATTAGATACCATATTATTAATACTTTTAGGAATATGTGGAATATTATACGCAATTATGAGACCATATTTGAAAGAAGTAATGCTAAAATATGATGATAGTTATACAGGTTGGCCTAATAATACTTATGATATGTATAGAATATTAAGAGTTCTTATAAAGAATAAAGATATTACTAAAGATGAAAAGTATATATTATTAACAGTAACGATAGCTTTTTTTATTAGTTTATCAGTTGGAATTATTCTTATATTTATTTTTAAATATTAATGATTAACAATATATTTTAAAGGATAGATTTTTAGATTTTTAAATTTTATTTTATGAATATATATGACGCATTTTACGGAGCTCTTTATACAATAATAGAAAAGATTGGTGATACAAATTCAGATTATGATAAAAGGAAAAGAGCATATATAGCATCAATAATAATAAGTATTATAGAGATTTTTAATTTAATGACAATTTATAATCTTTTAAATTCTCAACACAAAATATCATATCATTTTAATTTAATTTTTGGTGTTATAATCTATCTCTTAAATCTATTTTATTTTGTTAATAGCAAAAGATACATTAATATCAATAATCAAATTTCAGAATTAGATTTCAGGATTAGAAATCGTTATACTGTTTTTCTTATAATCTTTTCAATATTAAGTATAAGTCTTCAGTTTATTACTTTTTTTTATACTTAAAAAGATAGAAATTAATAATAGTTAAGTTATGAAAGCTTCAAAAAAACACGTCATCATGAAAAGAATAATACTAATAATACTGCTACTAATAAGTTTTAATTGTTATATAATAAAAGCCCAAACCTACAAACTCAATTACGAGCCCAAAGGGAAAATTGTTAAGTTCAATTACGATAGTTTGACATTTTATACAGATACTACATCACTCTTTGACTCTTTTAAAGACATCGATTATAGATATGTTCAAGCAGAATCACTAAATAATTTGAATAAAATTCGTAAAAAGATAAGAGAAACTAAAAATGACACAGTATATTTTAGATGGATTGATAATGACTCAAATCTTAATCAAAGTGATGAAACTTATTATGATTTTAGTATTAAGTCAACATTGATAAGTTTGATTCAAATAAATAAGGTAAAGTTATTTGATAAACATAATAAGATTGTTAAAGTTATAAAATGTAAGATAGCAGATTTAAATATTACAGATAGAATAAAAAAGATTTATATAAATAAAAAAACAAATGAAGAATTATTTCATGACATTTTGAATTTATAAACAAATTATTCTATTTTTAAAAATAATTGATTTCACACAATAAAAGAAACAATAAAAATGAAAAAAAACATCATAAAACACATAGCAGTTGTTGCAATACTTTTAATAAGCATCAATCTGTATTCGCAGCAAAGCGATACACGTCCGGGCAATTGGGCGAGCAAAATAAGTGCAGCAAAATTTAAAAATCTTTATAAAGTTAACGATACAATTTACCGCAGCGAACAACCCGACAGCTTAGGTTTTGTGGCTATAAACAAAATGGGAGTAAAAAGCGTGTTGAGTTTAAGATCATCGCACAGTGATACCAGATTGGTGTACAAGCTTCCGCTAAAGTTGTATAACGTAAAAATGGCAGCCGAACAAATAACTGATGATGACATTGTGGCTGCTTTGTGGATACTAAAAAATTCGCCCAAGCCTGTAATAGTGCACTGTGCACATGGCAGCGACAGAACGGGAGCAGTGCTGGCAATGTACCGCATAATTTTCCAGAACTGGACCAAAGAGCAAGCAATAACCGAAATGAAAGAGGGGGGATATGGCTTTCACAAAACATACATCAATATTTCGCATTATATTAATAAAGTTGATGTTGAAAGGATAAAACAGGAAGTTTACAGGTAGGTTAACATTTAAAACAGCATTAAAAATGATAGCACAAACACCCAAACCACCTTATTACGCAGTAATATTTACATCGCTTCGCACCTCAGGCGACAATGGCTATGCCGAAATGGCAGATAGAATGGTAGAATTAGCAACTGTACAAGAAGGATTTTTAGGAGTAGAATCGGTAAGGGATGAGTTGGGAATTACGGTATCCTACTGGAAAGACCTTCCGTCGATACAAAAATGGAGACAAAATAGCGAACATTTAATTGCAAAAGAAAAAGGCAGAACAGAATGGTACAAAAACTATAAAATTAGAATAGCATTGGTGGAAAAAGATTACGAATTTGAGAAAAATAAATAAAACTAAAATAAAACAATTTAATAGTAGTACTTTTGTAAACCAATAAAACAACATTAATAATACGCATCAACATGCCGAACTTATATATAATAGCAGGGCCAAATGGGGCAGGTAAAACCACAGCATCGTATTCGGTGTTGCCTCAGATGCTACATTGTAATGAGTTTGTTAATGCAGATGAAATAGCTCGTGGACTATCTCCCTTTCAACCTGAAAAAGCAGCTATAGAAGCAGGCAAAATAATGGTTAGAAGAATTGATGAGCTTATTGAAAAGAAAATTGACTTCTCATTTGAGACCACCCTAGCACCTTTGTCGCATCTTAAAACTATAGAAAAAGCAAGAGCGAATAATTATAAAGTTACATTGGTTTTTTTCTGGCTTCGCAATGTTGATATTGCTTTGGAAAGAGTTCAGAACAGAGTTTTAGAGGGAGGTCATTTTATTTCTGAAGATGTTATTAGAAGACGTTACATTAGAGGAATTTTTAATTTGAATAATTTATATTTATCTAAAGTTGACTTATGGTTAGTAATAGATAATTCAATTAAACCATATAAATTAGTAGCAGAAGGTGATATTTTAAATAATATAATTATTTATGAAAAAGAGATTTGGAATCAAATAAAAAATAGTGAAAATGGAAAATAAAGAGTTAAGCAACGAAGAAATTCGCGAAAGAATATTAAAAGGGATAGAAATTGCTTTCGAGAAATTAATTATACAAAAGAAGAAAGATGATGGCGAATTTATCTTTTGGGAAGATGGAAAAATTGTAAAAATAAAGGCAAGGGATATGTAATTTGTTTTTATTTTAAGAAAAGGCTTTAAAAACTTCCTTAAAATCGATAAAACCAAAAGCCTGAGCCGAGGTAATAAGAATAACTATAACAATAACCCATCTAACGAAATTAGCACCCCAGCTTACAGCATACTTCGACGCCAACCACGCCCCAATGATGTTCCCAATAGCATGTATCAGCCCATATTGATAATTAACCTGCTTGTTCCAAATAAAAATAGCAACCGTAAATGGCACATACAACAAAACAATAAAAACCTTCAACGCATTTGCTTTCACCAGGTCGTAACCAGCATTTAATACCAGTCCGGCCAAAATAAAGTAGCCCACACCCACATGAATGAAACCACCATACAAACCGATGCCAAAAAACATGATAATTTGCCAGGGAGTAATCTTTTTTACCACAAGTTCCTTGCGACCTTTGAGCCAATATTCGGGCTTGTAAATAATAAAAAACAACATCACGAGCATAATCACTCCTATGGCCTTTTCGAAGGTTTTTGCATTAATATCTACAGCAATAATAGCACCCAATATCGAACCTATGGCTGTAGGAATACCCAACAACAAACCTTTTCGGGTATCCAGTACTTTTTGTTTTTGGAAACTAAGAGTGGAGGTAAGGGTTTGCAATAGAGCCGCAACACGATTGGTACCATTGGCAACCGTGGCAGGCAAGCCCAAAAACATAAATAAAGAAATGGAAATAATAGTGCCACCACCTGCCAGGGTGTTGATAAAACCAACCAACAGCCCCGACGAAATCAATAGAAAAGAAATGAGCCACGACATAGGGCACTTATTTTTTTATAGTACTAATATTTTTACTTTAGCAAATCTGGTTCCTCTTTTAATAAACGGTAAATGGTAGTCTTGCCAATATCTAATTTTTTGGCCACTTCCCTTACTTTATTGTCGTATTTTTTCAGGAAATGTTTGAGATCGGAAGAGCGTCGTGTAGGGAAAGAGTGTTCAGAGCCGTGT
>CAYRBL010000181.1:0-6897 GCA_964422385.1 uncultured Bacteroides sp. | reverse complement strand
AATTCCCAAAACTAATGGATTGAAATTTAAAAGCATTCCCGTAAGGGCAAAAAAATAAAAAGAAAGAAAAACAACTAAATACTAATCACCAAAAAAGATTGCATCGGCGTAATTCCTATTATTGACAATATTTTATAAGAATATGATTGTTGAAATCCTGTCAGGTTTCCCATCCTGACAGGTATAAATCAAAGAAAACTTTTAAACCTGTCAGGAGAAAAAAAACCTGACAGGATGCTCTCATAGATTCGTAATAATAATTTGTGTGCTAAAAGTATTGGGAATCGAAAGTACGATATGAATAATTACAATAATGGAACTCAAAACCACATTACTAAAATTTAATTCGTAACTCGTAATTCGTAATTCGTAATTGAAAATTTATCTTACAACAGTCACCCTTCCTGTCCTCCTTATCTGCTCGTTGTAATATTTGGTAGTTCCTTTTATAATATATACATAAATATCATTATTTACCTTTTTGCCCTTGTAAGTACCATCCCAAGCATAGGTTTTGTCATCACTTTCGAACAGCAATTCGCCCCATCTATCATAAATATACATCTTGAATTCGCTAAACTCTGCCATCGTTTCAATTTTAAACTCATCGTTTAATCCATCACCATTTGGGGTAAAACTATTGGGAATATAAATCGGAATAAAACAATCCTGATACTGTATTTTTATCGAATCAATAACCACACAATTACTGTCAACACTCACTTTTACCCAATAAATTCCTTCTTGTCTTATGGTATAAGTAGGATTTTTGCTGCTATCTTGCCAAAGATAGGTTGAATATTGATTGGATGCATCCAATAACATCGTTTTGCCTTTGCAAATAACAGTATCCTTAATAAAGTTAAGTTCGGGAGGGGGTATCACTTTTAAATTTGTGGTAATAATGCTATCACAAGTCAAATAAGTGGCAAGCGTATCCTTATAAATCCCCGAAGTAGTATACAAATTATTGCCCACCGGATAGGATTCGCCATTACAAATTATAGGATTAAGAGAAGTTAGCTTAATGGGATTCACCTTAACTGTCGCCGAATTGGTATCGGAGCAAACACCATTTGTAGTTATCACTGTAAAAGTTTTAGTGCTGCTTGGCGCAACTTTATTTACATTCCCAATATGCCCATTGCTCCAGTGATAACTGATACCCGGACTACTATTGGTAGCAACCAAAGCAATGCTATCTCCAGCACATATCACCGGATTGGTAGGTGTAATGGTGGTGTGGCCAAACTTGGTTAACGGAATCGTATCGATGTGGATGTTTTTTATACACGAATTATCTGAAACTTTAATTGTATAAATGCCTGTTGGCATACCAAAGACACAACTGTCGGTGGCGCCATTGCTCCAAAGATAGGTATAAGGTGGAATGCCGCCCGAGGCAGTGATGCAGGCATTTCCCTTGCAAGTATCAGTAATAATTGAGGTGCTTAGAAAGGTGTAGGTGCAAGGAACGGGCGCATTTAAAACGCTTACAAATTTATAGCCGCAAACATACAATACTTTCTTGGCTCTGTCTAATCTTATGTCGTGCACTTTGTTAGGGATGTTGGTTGTAATCGGACTTAGCGTAGTAAAAGTACTTCCATTAAAACTAAAAACATGCACCTTGTTAATACCCCCAACATATACCGTGTTGGCTTCGTCAACATCTATCCCTTCATTGTCTCTTAGTATCCCTGCATTATAGGTATTGTCTACAATAATAGTATCTAGCTTAAGTCCATTTGTTTTATTCCATGCTTTTAAAGTTTTTCCATCAAAAGTATAAACATAAGCATGGTTCACGGCCAAAGAGTTTGACCTAACAGTTATTATATTCCCATTAACACCATGCAATGCAAGCTGTCCTTCCTGAAAATTGTAGAAAGTAGGAACATCGAAGGCACAGGGTGGATTATAATTCGTCGGGAAAAGACTTTTTTGTAAATGTCCATCTATTTGCGCACAATTAACAACACTTGTTAGCAATGCAAAAAAATCTCCATTTGCATCCATTACCACAGATGTGATGTCGTTACAATAACAACTCAAGCCATTAAAACTCCAGGAAACACAACTGCTCAGATTGGTGTCAGCAATATTTTTTATATTATGGTTTGAATTAGTTCCTCCTCCAAAAGCAAGTATTTGATTGCTGCAAGTATTATAAAACATAGTCCAAATTTCGTTATTTGCACCAAAATATGTAGAAGTAAGCGTTAACAAACCATTACTCCCAATCTTCATAATCTGATTGCCTGAAGCACCACTATAACCTTCGGCAATAAAAGTAGTACCACTGTTGCGCATAATACAAAACTTAGAATACCAATAAGTAAATATATTGTTCGACCAAGTAGATGGATTGGTAAATGTCCATTGAAATACCCCCGCACTCGAATACTTCGACAACTTATATGGCCCGGTGCCCCCCGAAACATAAACATTACCTTGGTTGTCGTACTCGATGTCCAAAGCCACCTTAGTGGTATCAAGTCCATTTGGAATTACAGTCCAAGGATCAATAATAATAGTATGATTTTTGGAATCTAAAGCTTGAATTTGGAAAGTTACCGTTTTGTTATGCAAACTAAACGAAGAATTAATTTTAGATTGAGTACTCTCCAAAAAACTCTCAGGTGCATAATCAATAATATCTCCTGCCTGGGTTTGCACTACAATGTTTCCCTCTTTATCTTTTAATAATTTTTCAATAGCACCCGAATAATGCATTTTTAGCACAGCCGGATTAGCGTTTGGATGCAAAATAATTCGGTATTTAATCCCTCCTTTTTCGGGAATAGTGTATTCAATATCTATATTAGGGTATATATTTTTATATAAAAGTTTCTTATATCCTATAGCTTTAATGTTCTCATATCCTTTTTCGCCAAAAGTATAATATCCTACTGCTTTCTCGCTAACTATTAGCTCAACATCTGCATTACAGCCTTCCCAATTCATCGTCACATAAGCAGTTTTTTGTTCGGCAGCATCGGCATCCTCTTCTTCTGTTCCCCTTTGCTCTCTTTCCTCCTCCGAAAGAGTATCTTTTTTCTCTAATTTAAAAATAACACTATGTTTAGAAAAAAATATTTTGTCAGAATTGTTTACAGCATACAAAATAGGAGTTTTTGAAGGAGCCCATTTATCAAATTGCCCGTGATTTTCAACAAAAACATCAGTTCTGAAAGGATTATTACTTGTCCAGCCCGTAGAAGTAGCTTGCATTATTTGAGCGAATCCCCTGTGATAATTAACTACCAGAGCACTTACCAAAAATAATATAACAACAATAACCTTCCTCATAATAAATACAAAGATAGAAAATAAATCTGAACTAGAGTATATTAAAAATGTATAAAAATAAATCATAATAATAAATTAGCAAGCTCCCAATTTTAAGAAAAGCCTAGATTTACTTCCAACCTATTGTATTATATAATCAAATCACGTAATTTGGATTTCGGATTTCGTAATTAATTTTACATCAGAAGCCATTTCTTCTTTACTTTTACATCTTTCTTATTTAATTTTACACACCGCTTTTTGCTTTTGCTCATTCCAAAATAAAAAAAACATTCTTTCAAATATTATTATGGTATAATAAAAGAAAAGAAGTACTTTTGGCAATCAGTTTTTGTATACTAAAATACTATTATAATGATAAGGTCGGCTATTGCTTTTATGTTTCATATCCTTTTTAAGATTTCTTTTTTTAAGAAAAGATACTTTGGTTTCTACAAACATATCTTCAATCCTTATAACCTATTTAAAAATGTAAAGAAAACAGTTCGCTTTCGAAAAAATCTTAAACTTACTCTTAGCATCGACGACTGGATACAACAACATATATACTTTACCGGAACTTATGAAGCTAACGAAATCCTTTTTATTGAGAAAAATCTACAACCAGGCAATACCTTTATTGATATTGGTGCCAACATTGGCTTGTTTTCAATCACCGCTTCTGCAATTGTAGGAGATAATGGAAAGGTGCTTTCCTTCGAACCTTTTGCTACTAATTATAATGCCTTTTTAAACAATATTAATTTAAATAAGATAAAGAATATTACAGCTATTCAAAAGGCAGTTGCCGACAAAGCAAAAGATATAAATTTATTTTACGACTCCACTGAAAGCAATCTGGGTATGGTTTCATCTTATGCTTCTTCACATACCATTCAGCAGCAAATTAAGGCTGTTTCATTAGATAATTTTCTCCCCACAATAAATATAAATGCAATTGACATCATTAAAATTGACATCGAGGGAGGCGAATATCCTGCTTTACTAGGTATGAAAGCTACGATTTTGCACTATAAACCAAAACTAATAGTAGAAATTGATGACGCTATCCTAAAAAACACTCCATATACTGCTGAAGATATCTATAATTATATGGCTACTTTAAATTATAAACCATATTTTATTAACGAAGTGGGCAATCTTATAAATAAAAGAAATGAAAATGACAACTCTTTGAATGTTGTGTTTGTTTCTATCCTATAAAAATTCTTTTTTATTAAATAAAAACAAAAAAAGGAGACTTTAATAACCCGTAATTGGATTAAGAGTCGCTGCACCACTGTTAAGATTATCGAAAACGATAGAAAGATCGAAAATATTGGCAACAGTATCTGCATTAAGGTCGTTAAGAATATAACCACTGCCACCCAATGGATCGTTGATGCAATCAAACACACTCGAAAGATCAAAGATATTTACAATGCCATCCTGAATAATATCCCCCGAATAAATAGCGTATACATTTGGCGCAACAAGCTTGGTAGTGGCACCATAGGATTTGCCAATAGCATTCGTAAAATCATAATAAATACTATCTGAATTAAAAATAACTGGAATTGCGCTCCAAGTTTCTAAAGAATTCCGATGTCTTATCACCAAATAAACCGAATCAGTAACAGTTGTAGGAATACTAGCAACAACAATACCGGCAGTGTTGATAGCTGAATAAAGTGTATCGGTAAACTGATAAGGAGAAATAGCTTGTGCCAGACAAATTGAAATAACATCAGCGGTATCGGCACCATAATGATCCCCATTTTCGTCCTGCACTTTATTCATTTTGGCTGTTGATACATCATACAAACCCTCTATAAAAGTTTTTACCACTAGTTTTTTAGTAAGATGTAGATTCAATTTCACAGTATCCACATATCCCAGTTTGTTTACAATTCTAACTTTTAATTCCCCTGCCTGTGCAGTACTCGAAGCATTAATACTAATAGTATTTGTAGTGCTGGTTCCACTATAATTTGCCGGTAATATCCACGAATACGAAGCAGAATCAGGAGCAGGGTAAACAGAATAGTTTATATTGTTCTGTCCTTGGCTTACATTGGAAGGTCCATTTATTTTAAGTGGACTGAGACTTACATTCTGAGTAAAGGATTGCTTGTTTACAGAAGTAACATTTATAGTTTTGGTGCAATGTCCGGGTGCATAGTAGGTGACATTATAATTACCAGCATAAATTGGACGGTGATAATTACCATTTGGCATATACGTATTCACTTCAGTGCTGTCGGCATCGTGTCCTTTTATAAATACTTTAGCACGCAAAGGCAATCCCGTGACTGAATCAGTAACTACGCCCCTTATTCCATACCTTGCCTCATCTATATAATTTAAAAGCGAACGATAATTATAGTTCCAATAAGACGGCAACGACGCCCCAGGAGGAAGTTTGGTTGTGCTTATCTCTAATGTAAACTCGCGGCAATGGTGATAATAATTCATATAGTCCTGACGACCGCCTGATATAACATACCATAACGCACCATTCGTTATTCCATTCATTAGGTCGGCTAAATAGGTGGAGCCACTGTAAATATGCACCGTATCGGCATACTGACGACAAACATATTGCCACCAGGTATCATCGGGATTTAAAGCATACTTTGAATCCCAAGGGTAATTACACACCTGCGATCCCCCATGAAAATTGATGGAAGAAGTAAACTCAACACTATCTGCCAAGCCCATAAACGCCATTGTTTCCTGTTGGTAAGGTAAGTTATCAGGATGTGCTCCGAAATTAAAATCAGGATAGTTTCTATTTAAATCAACATTGTTGTTATTATTTCTAATTGCACCACCAACACTACTGTTTCCTCCTTTATAAGTGCCATCAGGATTAGCTAGTGGATTAATCCAAATCTCGGTGCTATCTATCATATTGGTTATCCTTTGATCGATGCCGTAATTAGAAAGTAAGTAATCGATAAGATGCAACATTAGGATGTAGCCCGTAAGCTCGTTGCCATGAATAGAAGAAGTATATAATACGCGTGGTTCGTTCTCTTTTACATCTGGATTCTTACTTATTTTACAAAACAAAAGTTTGCGACCACTGGTAAGTGTTTTTAGATTAATAGTACGGCAGATGTTGGGATAGTTAGTCTGAAATGCAGTCATAATAGTGTCGTAGGCAATGTAAGTAGGATAGAAATTCCAGGTGGTGGTGGCTTTGTTTACAGGTGTAAATTGGAAGTTATCGGCATTGCTATTGTTGTCGTCAGCTATTAATTCATATTGGTAATTATAGGTCAAAAACTTTGCAAACTGAGCAATTGTTGCGTAAGCATACACATCGTTTCCCTTCACATTATCGATAGATACAACATGAGTAATGGTTTCTATTTCTTTTTTATCTTTAATTTTAAATTTAAAATAAACGATTTCCTTATCCTTAAATATAGGCGCAACAGACTTCTTGTCCTTTACAACTTTCTGAGCATTCGCAACAGGAAGTTGAAACAAGATTGTTACCAGAATTAGTATAAGTAGTAGTTTATTTTTCATTATTTGTATGATAAATTATTTTATAAACAAATGATATTGTCTTTTTATTATTATTTATTAAAATTA
>CAYRBL010000180.1:4125-6900 GCA_964422385.1 uncultured Bacteroides sp. | reverse complement strand
AAAATTCTGATAAAATTTTAAATTTTCCTATCCAACTAAGTTCTTTTTTTCCTATAGATTGTGTCTTTTTATAGGTTTCAATTTTTTGATAAACTTCTTCAATTTCCATAAACTTATTATATTAAAATAGTTTTTATACTAATTACTTGTGTAATTTTTTTTAATCAGATATCGTTTTTCCAAATATTCTATCCAATTTTCACTATCTGTATTCGGACAATATCTATTACATTTTATTATAAAATCTTCAAAAGTTATAGCTTTAAATTTAGTATCATTTGATATAAGTAGCTCTGTGTAAGCTTCACTAGTTTTCTTAAAATGACTATTGTCTTCAGGATAGATAAGAAATAATGTAGAATGATTGAATTTGTTATTATAATTTAATCGCATACTTTCGGCCAGCAATTGATTTTTCCACAATTGCCTGTAACTTTCGCCTTTTAATTCGCTTAATGTCTCTGTTTTATAAATATCACTTTCCTTAGTTATCTTATAGAGCAAAGTATCCTGTTTATTGTTAGTTACAACTTTTGAGGGATCTATATCAACTTTGTTTTCATTCTGAATATATTTAACGTCTATGCTTATTACACCTTTAGTATTGTCTTTATGAGTATATTCTATATAAACATTAAAATGATTACTAATTGGGTTTAAATTATTATTTGGAGCTGCATACTGAATCTTTATATTTTCTTTCATATCCAATATCGAATTTCTATCTATCGATTTAATACAATCCCCCATATATTCATTGAGAATGTGTTTTAAAAAAATCAATTCGTGTCGAAAAGGAACAAATAAATCATATAATATATGATCGCTACAAAGCATATCAAAATAGATAGAACTGTTAATCGGATGTTTCTTTTTGACCATATTGAATATCGAAAATCCATTATAAAAATTCTTCCCCAACATAGAATCCTTATCTGTTAACCAGGTATCTTTTTGATTATAGTCGCATCCAATGTTTCTAACTCTATATTTAACCTGATGCCTGCTTGCAGCTTCTTTAAAGTCTAAATATTCCATAATTTGTAAATTATTATTGTTTCATTTAATACTATTGTTATAATTTATTCAATTACTACCCGTCAAAAGTAAGCTATTAAATCGGTCTTTTGGTGAATAATGTATTTATTTATGAATATTTATTTAAAAGATGTTTTTTAAAAATATAATATTGAGTTTATGAACGTAATTAATTCTCTTTTTTAATGAAATTACCTTTGTAAACTAATAGATTGTATAATTCTATAACTTTTTATTGTAATATTGTAATATTAGATACAAATTATGGCATTATTTTTGCAGTGAGATTTTAAATTTAAAAAATTACAATTAAAATTAATTTATAACTTAAATAATATACTAAATATGGAAAATAATTTTGTTGAAGGTAACAATTACACCATCGAAGAAATAGAAAACGCAGGTTTTAGACTAGCAAAAGAAATTATCAATTTAATATTTTTCAGAAAAGGAGACTTTATTTTAGCTTTCGACATTCCCAAACCAACTGTCCCCGATCAATATACTCTTAATTATATTGGAATAGATTAATTAATCAATCAATAAAGAATTAAGAATTAAGAATTATATAGTTATCATTAACCAATTTCAATTTACAAAAAAAGGCTACTTAACAAAGCAGCCTTTTTTTATTTTGTAAAGATATTACTTAGCTTGCCAATAACATCTTTTTGGTGAGAAAATAGCACCTTCAGCTTTCAAATCGTTCATAGCTTTATCAACAACTTTGCGGTCAAGATTGGTTAACTCTACAATTTTACCGGCATTTAAAGGAGTTCCATCTTCTTTCATCTTTTCTAATACAATATTTTTTGCATCCATTATAGTATATATTTAATTTTAATAATTAAGTTGCAAAAATATAAAATATGTTTCAATTCTTTAAATTATTTTCAATCCCCTCCCCTATTTTATTGGATCAATAATATTTACGATTACATATTCATCAATGAGATTATGATATAATATTTCAGATATATAACCTAAGATTTATCTATTCATGAAATTATCATCAGCAATAATTTCATTTAAATTTGCTTCTCTGAATTTAGTTTTTCTTAGATTAGCTCCCTTAATATTAGCTTTTGCAAGATTTGCATTAATAAAAATTGCTTCAGATAAATCACTATTTGCTAAATCAACATTCATTAGATTAGCATTGGTTAAGTTTGCTTCAATTAAATTTGCATTCTTTAGATTAGAATTTTTTAGATTAGCATAAATTAAAATAGATTTATTAAGATTAACTCTTTCCATTTTTGCATTTGGTAATACAATAAACGAAAGATTTGTTCTAGAAAGATTTGCAAATGACAAATCAACACCTTTAAAATTAGTTTCAGTTATTGTAATATCAACAGTGCTATAAGGATATGAAGGATTTTTTCGAACACCTTCAGGGAATTTGCAAATAATTAGAACACCTGTTAGATTTGCATTTCTTAAATTAGCATTTTCAAGATTTGTTCCTTTTAAATTAGCATACGAAAGATTTATATTTTCCAGATTAAGACCTTTCAAATTAGCGTTAATAAGGATAGCACCACTTAAGTTAACACCAGTAATATCAATTTGTGATAGATTAATATTTGTAAAGTTGGCTCCCGAAAGATTAGCTCCTTTTAAATGAACACCATTTAGTAGTGTATTTGTAAAGTTAACACCCGACATGTTTAGATTACTAAAATCTATACCATCAAGATTTATACCTTTTAAATTAGCTTTACTTAAATTAGC
>CAYRBL010000180.1:0-4025 GCA_964422385.1 uncultured Bacteroides sp. | reverse complement strand
TTAAATCCGACCAGATAAAATCGGTGTACTTTAGGTAAGCACCAGGTAGAACTGCATTTTTTAATGTCATTGAATTGAAATTACCCCATCTCAAATCAATTTTTCCATTAGAATTACCTCTTAGGTATTCTAAAATTCTTTCTTTGTCTGTCATTTTTTGTTGTTATTAAATTAAATTATTATACTAATAATTAAATAAAATACTATTGTAAAAATCGAGACAAATTTATCAGAAATGAGTAAATTTCTATTTTTAGCACGTTATATTTATATTCTATTTTTATCCGACAAAGTTACTATAATAAATCCATCTTTTGTAGAAATAAGTAATATTAATTCTTATTTATTTTTTTCTTCTTTTTCTCCTCAATACTAATTGTCTTTTAATGTTTACAGATTGAATTCAGCATTGAATAAATCATTCTTTTCTAAACTAAATTCTTTTTTAGCATCTTCTGTAAAATACATTGTATGACAGGATGGACATAACAAATAATAATCAAAATAATATGTCTGCCCAGATTTTGGATTTTTCTTTTTGGTAATCTTTTTAATAACAGTTGTATTACATTTTCGACAAGGATCTCCTTCTTTTTCAGTTTTAGCAGATGAATCACTATCGTTTGAATCTTCAGAAATGTCTTCATTTACACCTTGAGGCTTATAACCATCATCTTCCAAAAGTTCTTTCGAATTAATCCCCAGATTTGCTAAATAGTCGCATCTTTCGTTTTCAGGGTGCCCATCATGCCCTTTAACCCAATTAAATTTAACAGTATGTTCTTGTATTAGATTTAATAATTGATCCCATAAATCTATATTTATTGCTTTATGATTTTTATCTCTTTTCCAATTATTTAGTTTCCATTTCTGTGCCCATCCTTTTGTAATACCATCAACTACATATCTCGAATCGGTATATACTTCTACATTCGATTTTGTTTTTAATTGCATCAAACCAAATATAACTCCCATTAATTCCATGCGATTGTTGGTAGTTAGTTTATATCCTTTAAAAAATTCTTTTCTCTTACCTTTGTATGACATTATAACTCCAAAACCACCTATACCAGGATTAGGTTCTGCACCACCATCCGAAAAAAGATCTATATCTGGTATTTCGTCCCATTCTTTCATTTGGCAAATCAATTTATTTTTTTAATAATACTTTAATGTATGCTTTATATTTTTATAGTTATATATTTTACATATTAACTATCAGATCTTTCCTAATTCTTCTATTAATGCTTTTCGCTTTGGATAAAGAGTTTTCAACTGCGATACTACATTATCTGCTTTTTCTCTTGCTCCCATTTTTATTAATTTCCTGATATATCTACATGCACTTTGGTAATTATCTCTTCCCATATTATATTCTATAAATTTTAAAATTGCGTTCTGATAGAAATCAGTTAATTCTTTTGAATAATCAGTAATTAAATACTTTTCATAAGTATCCAAATTATTTAATGAAATATCTTTTTTAACTATCTCAAAAAGCTTATCCCATTGTTCTTCCCAAATATATATTTGAGCTATAAATGAAGTATCGACCCATCTCGAACTTTGAGTTTTTTCCTTAATTAACATCTGAAGATAATTATCCCAATCTTCTGCCAATACATTTTCCTTTAATAATGAGAAATAGTATTTCGTTTCTCTTTTTGAATTGAAAAATAAATACTTGGCATATTTAATAATATTCTCTTTATCGTTCTGCAACAAGTAAACCATTAATAAATATTCTCTCCAATTGATTGCTAAACCTCGACTGTTTATATCATCTTTTTTAATACCTTCTTCCGAAAGTTTGATAGCTTTAGTATAATCTTTTGATGTAATAGCATTTTCGATTATCTTTTTCCTAAAGTCAGAATTAGTAATATTGCTTTCTAAAAACTCATTTGCTTTAGCATCTCCTTCAATTTTAGCTATTAAATGCAACCTCATTCTTTGTGCTTTCTCAAAATCATAGTCCCAATCTTTGCCATTAGGTTTTATCGTATCTAACAACGAATGTATTTTAGCTGCTTCTTCTTTATTTAATATTAACTTTATAGCTAAATCTAACATCGAAAAGTGCCAGTCCCATCCTTTAAAAATATTGTTTTCGAAAGCAGTTGTACAATATTCTAATAATTCTTTGCGCAAATCTTCATCAATCTCTTTAGTAGCTATCCTAAACAAAATCTCTTTGGAATAATCAATACCTCCTCCAAAATCACCATTACTATCATCAGCATAATCTAAGGCCTTGGTCATTTCTTCCAGCACAGCACAAGCTATGTACATTGCCGATTTATAATTGCCCAATTCAATGTGCTTATCAGCACTCTGCATTAAATCATTGGTAGCATTACCCACAAAACGTGCCTCCGAATAACCAATATACCCTCGATGTGAAACAGAATGTAAAATAGCTTTTACCTTTTTTGCATACATTGCTTTATTTTCTTTCATAACCATATATGCAAAATCGGCTAAAAACAATTGTCTGAACGAAGCATTCTTTACACAATATTCTTTAATATAGTCTTGTAGTTTTTCGTGCGAAATTACCTTAAGGATTTCATTTATCTGCTCAGCTACTGTCATTTTAGGTGCAGCTTTTGATTTTTCTTTAGTGTTTTTCTTTTTAGTAACACTAATATCTAATGCATCTTTTTGCAGATAAAACATTACTGCTACTTCGTGCTTACAAATAGGTCCCATATCATAAGGACAAGTGCATACATGTTCGGTAACAACACCATTTTTCAGTGTTATCTCCACAGTATAATCTTCAGTCCCCTCAACTATAGCTTCGTATTCGCCATTGCTTAACTCAACAGGTTCTTGCACCAAACCTTTTTTATAATATTGAAACCCTCTTTTAAATATAGTTTCATCAATATGTTGTTCAAATTCTTTTAATGGTATTTTCATTATTGTAAATTGAATTTATGAATCTATTGACACTAATCTATTTTACTATAGTAGTTTATTTTTTTAATCTTTACCCAAATAACGAATTGATAATTCTCTTGTCCATGGTTCGTCACATAAATCTTGAAGCTTATTAATAAAATCTTCAAGATAAAAAGGATAAAAACCACTTAAGTCTTTGTTATAGCTATTATCATTTCCGTTATATGACTTTAAATGTTGAATATATGAATTAATTTCTGATTTATATACTTCATTTTCTGAAGGGAATAAAAATACATACATGCATTCTTTATATTTTTTGTTTTTGTGTTTTAAATGTGCTAACGACAAAAGATGACTGCGCCATATTGGCTGCAAATCGCTATTGTTAAGCGAATAATAACTATCTGATTTAAATATACCAAATCGTTCCATTCCATCTTTAAATTTGTTGTTAGTATCCTCTACTTGATGTTCTGCTATTTTTCTAGTATATTTTACATCTATTCCAATAAATCCATTTTTACCTTTTTCAGTTTTATATTCTATAAAAACATCAAATGCTAAATAATCATTTGTATAATCCTCATTATATCTACCGTCAGAGTGTTCGAATATAACTTTTGTAACTTTATTAATCTTTCCAGGGAAAAAATAGGAAAAGAAAGCTGTTGCCAATTGCAGATTTAACGACATTTCGCCAAACAAATTAAATGCTAAGGTTTGAGTTGATAAAAGATTAGTATATAAACCATGAGGTTGCATTAATGCACCTTTTTCTCTGTTTTTAACTGCATTTTCAGCAACATTTAAAATATTTTGAGTTAGAAAGTTGACACCTTTTTCATGAGCATATTCAACTTCGATATTGCTAGGCGATTCTAATATTTTTTTATTTTTCATATACGTTCCAATTGGATAGTTTTTTGTTTCTCTCCAATTGTTTTGACGAGTAGTAGCCAATTTTAAGAACTTATTTTCAACAAAAGCACGTTTCATTACAATATTTTAAAGTATAATTACAAATCTTATTAAATGATATTAATAATATTAATTTTACAAAGATAGTATAATTTATCGGTCTTTTGAAGAAAGCTGAATTATTAATTAGTATTTCT
>CAYRBL010000179.1:0-6913 GCA_964422385.1 uncultured Bacteroides sp. | reverse complement strand
AATTATGCTGATAATTTTTATGACTACACCCGCATAAAGTCGCTCACAACTTTAAGTAATATTCCAACGCCATACACTGTTGCAGGCTCAGGAGCAGCAATTGTTCAGCAGCTTACGATAAGAGAATATGAAAAGATGACTTTCAAAGATCAGTTGGATAATAATCTTAGCAAATCTTTAAGATTATCGTTGAACATCCCTATCTTTAATGGCTACCAAGTGAATGCTGCTGTAGCTAAAGCAAAGTTGAATACACTGAATGCTGATTATAATTTGCAGTTGCAAAAAAATCAGTTAATGAAGAATATTGAGCAAGCAACTACCGATGCGAATGGTGCATTTAAGAGTTATCACGCAGCACAGAAGACTGTAGATTCGTACAAAGAAGCCTTTACATATACGCAGGAGAAGTTTAATGTGGGCATGGTGAATACTATAGATTTTAACGATGCAAAGAATAAGCTAATAAAAGCAGAATCTGATTTGCTTAGGGCTAAATATAATTATGAATTCAAGAAAGTTATTTTAAACTTCTATCAAGGAAATCCTTTAACATTAAATAAATAAAAAAGGCTATGAAAAAGAAAAAGATTATTTGGATATCGGCAATAGCTGTAGTTATCCTATTGGCAGTATTAGTGATAGCCAAAAAGAGTGGTGCATTTGGTGGTGGCGATATTGAAAAGGTTACTACCGAAATGGTGAAGAAAAGAAGTATCACCGAAACTGTTTCTGCCAGTGGTAAGATACAACCTGAAAAAGAAATAAAGATAAGTCCTTATATCTCTGGTGAAGTTGTAAAACTTTACGTTAAAGAAGGCGATGAGGTAAAGAGAGGAACTCTATTAGCAGAGATAGATCCTGAAATATACAAATCTTCTTATGAGCAAAGTATGGCTATGCTTAATGGGCAGAAGGCAGGTTTGGCAACTTCTAAAGCTAATTTAGCACAGGTAAAGGCGCAGTTTAACAATGCTAAAACTTCTTTCGAAAGGAATGAAAAACTGTATAAACAACAAGCAATTTCTGCTTCGGAGTTTGATGCAGCTAAGGCGTCTTACGAGTCTGCTGTAGCACAGGTAGAGGCTGCTGAACAAAATATTGAAGCAGCAAAATTCAATGTTAACAGTTCGGAAGCATCCTTAAAACAATCAAAAGAAAACCTAACGCGTACCTCTATATATGCACCTAATGACGGAACAGTTTCCAAACTAAATGTAGAAGTTGGCGAAAGAGTTACCGGAGCCTCGCAGTTTTCGAGCGGTACTGAAATCATGCGTATTGCCAACCTAAACAGTATGGAAGTAAATGTATCGGTTAACGAAAACGACATTGTGAGAGTAAAACTTAACGACACTAGTTTGATTGAAGTAGATGCTTATACCAATCGTAAATTTAAAGGTATCGTTACCGAGATAGCCAATACTGCGAGCACAACAGGTACCAGTGCTGATCAGGTAACTAATTTTAATGTAAAAATAAGAATTCTTCAGGATTCTTATCAGGATTTGATGGATCCTGCTAAACCTAATGTTAGTCCTTTCCGTCCGGGGATGTCGGCGTCGGTTGATATTTTAACAAAGAATGTTGCGAATGTACTTACTATACCTATTCAATCTGTAACCTCAAGAGAAGATACTGCCGCTAAAAAGAATCTTAATAAAAAGAAAGACGACGAAACCGACAGGGGAATGATGGGAGATGATGAGAAGGTGATACAGTCGAAAAAAACGACTAAGTCTAATTTAATAGAATATGTATTTATATATAAAAATGGAGTTGCTGTAATGCATAAAGTGAAAACGGGCATACAGGACAATAATTATATTCAAATCGTTGACGGTTTATTGGAAAATGATGAGGTTATTTCTGGGCCATATACAGCAATTAGTAAAAAACTAAAAGATGGTGATAAAGTTAAGAAGGTCGACAAGAGCGAACTCTTTACTTTTAAAATGGACAAATAGGTATATTTAATGGCGTTACTTTTACTACTTGAAACGGCAACTGAAGTCTGTTCGGTTGCCTTGGCCGAAAACGAGCAGATCATAGCACTTAAGGAAACTTCATCAGGCAATTCGCATTCTGCCAATCTCACTACTTTTATCGAGGATGCACTTAAGCAATCCGGCAAGACACTTCAACAGCTAGATGCCGTTGCAGTAAGTATGGGACCTGGTTCTTATACAGGTTTGCGTATTGGTGTTTCTTCTGCCAAAGGTCTTTGCTATGGGCTTGGCATTCCTTTAATTTCTGTTGGCACTTTGCAGGCAATGGCTTTGGGTGCTACTTTTAATAAAGAAGAAGAAATACTTTATTGCCCAATGATAGATGCAAGACGTATGGAGGTGTATGCTGCAATTTATGATAAAAACAATAGTGTTATCAAGGAAGTTTCAGCAGATATCATTGACGAAAATTCATATCAAGAATATTTAAATAATAATAAAATACTTTTCTTTGGCAATGGTGCTGCTAAATGTAAGGAAGTGCTTTCAAAGCATACCAACGCATTGTTTTTAGAGGATGCTTTTGCATCAGCAAGCAAGATGCATGCAATTGCAACAGCCAAGTATGATAACAAGCAATTTGAAGATATTGCTTATTTCGAACCTTTCTATTTAAAAGATTTTATTGCTGCCAAACCAGTAGTTAAAGGACTATATTAATAAAGTATGGAATTCGACGAACAAAGACAGCAACTGGTAGTACTTACTGATTTCAGTGCGGAGAGTTTGTTTGCAGTACATCACGCTAAGGAAATATGCAGGATGCTCGACAAGCAAATTACATTTTTATACTTCGACAATAGTAAGGGAGAAGACGAAAGTTTGCTTCAGGAGAAGTTCAATACTTTGGTAGCTGCCGAAGGTTTGGTAGCTCAGTTGAAGATACTAAAAGATAAACCTGATAAAGCTTTTGAAGAGATAGTTCCTATTATTAATGGAGTTTTTGCTATTGCAGCCATCAACACCGAAGATAAAAACAGTTTGTTTGCTCCTGCCAAATTGCTTAAGATTTTGCATCATTCGCGCATACCTTATTTATTAGTTAGTGCCGATTTGAAAGAACCTGAATTATATAAAAGGCTCGTACTTCCTGTAGATTCTACCAAAGAGTCGAAAGAAAAAGTACTATGGGCAAGCTATTTTGGGAGGTTTAATGAGGCTAAAGTAAGTGTACTTGCAGCGAAATTGAAAGATGAATATCTATTAAAATACCTTAACAATAACCTTAAGTTTATTAATAAAATGTTTAACAACTTTGAGGTAAATTATGAAATAATAAAGACTACTCAAAAACAGGATAACATCGACAGCTATGCACTCGATTATGCTGTGGAAAACAAAGCAGGACTCATTATCATACTTACCACTGAATCCTATAGCCTGCTCGATATACTAAAAGGACCACGCGAACTTAAAATAATTACCAACAAATATAAGCTTCCTGTTTTATGTTTAAATCGCAGGGACGACCTTTATATTATGTGTGATTAAGCTTTGTTTTTATAAATAAATATAAAATAAGCTTTCTATTTAAAAGATTATTCCTACTTTTGACCATTATTTTAACAAATCAACGAAAACATATACTATGCAAGAAAATGATTCATTAGAGAAGAACTTACCCGAAAACGCTTATCGCGAATTAAAGGAGGGTGAAGTGTACGAACCGGTAATGTCGGCAAATAAGGTATTCCCCGAAGTAACAACGTGGTCAGTTGTGATGGGCTTGCTGATGGCAGTTATATTTTCAGCAGCAGCGGCATACTCTGGATTAAAGATTGGGCAGGTTTTTGAAGCAGCTATTCCTATTTCTATCATAGCAGTAGGGGCATCGGCAGCAGCTAAAAAGAAGAATGCACTTGGACAGAACATCATTATCCAGTCAATTGGTGCAAGTTCAGGGGTGATAGTAGCAGGAGCAGTATTTACGATTCCTGGTCTATACATTCTACAATCAAAATACCCAGAGATACAAGTTAATTTCTGGCAAATCTTTTTCTCTTCTTTATTAGGAGGCTTTTTAGGAATACTCTTCCTTATCCCTTTTAGAAAATACTTCGTAAAGGATATGCATGGTAAGTTGCCTTTCCCTGAAGCAACAGCTACTACCGAAATACTTATGACTGGAGAAAAAGGTGGAACTCAAGCCAAGCTTCTTGTGGCAAGTGGATTGATTGGTGGTGCTTTTGACTTCTGCTTCTCTGCTTTAAAACTATGGAGCGAAGAAATATCTACTCGTATAGTTCCTATCGGTCAAACTTTGGCTGACAAGTTTAAGATGGTTTTCAAACTTAATATTAGTGCCCTAATCTTTAGTTTCGGTTATTTAATTGGATTAAGATATGCACTTATAATTACTGTTGGTTCCTTATTATCATGGTTGGTTTTTATTCCTTTAATTAATGAAATAGGAAACATAGTTGCTGTTAATGGAGGAGTTAATCCTTTTACAGCTATGCCTCCTGAAGCTATCTTCAAAGCATTTGTTCGCCCTATTGGTATTGGTGCTATTGCAATGGCTGGTATCATAGGTATTATTAAATCATCAGGAGTTATTGGTAGTGCATTTAAATTAGCATTTAACATGGGTTCTGCTTCAACTACTGTAGTTAAAGAAGAACGTACACAAAAGGATTTAAAAATGTCTTTTGTTATGTTACTTATAGGATTGACATTAGTTGCTGTATTTATATTTCTTCTATTTGGTGTAAAAGTTAACTTAGTTCAAGCAGTTGTAGCTTTAGTAACTATCACCATTATAGCATTTCTATTTACTACAGTTGCTGCTAATGCAATTGCAATTGTAGGTTCTAATCCTGTTTCAGGTATGACTTTAATGACTTTAATTCTTTCATCTATTGTTTTAGTTTCAGTAGGATTAAAAGGATGGCAAGGAATGGTAAGTTCCTTAATTATAGGTGGTATTGTTTGTACTGCTTTATCAATGGCCGGTGGTTTTATCACCGACTTAAAGGTTGGTTATTGGTTGGGAACTACACCTATCAAACAGGAATCTTTTAAGTTCTTAGGAACTTTAGTTTCTGCTGCAACTGTTGGTGTTGTAATATATATATTGAATCAGGCTTATGGCTTCACCAAATCACCTTTACATAACGATCCTATGGTTGCTCCTCAGGCTAATGCGATGGCTGCTATTATCGAGCCTTTAATGTCAGGTTCTGGAGTTAGTTGGGTATTGCTTGGTATTGGTGCTGTTATCTCTATTCTTGTTAATTGGCTTGGCATTTCTCCTTTGGCTTTTGCTTTAGGTATGTTTATTCCTTTGCAGTTGAACACTCCCCTTGTGGTAGGTGGTTTATTAAATCATTGGTTTAACAAGAGTACAAAAGATTCTAAACTTGCTAATGCCCGAATCCAGCGAGGTATTCTTATTGCTTCAGGCTTTATTGCAGGTGCGGCATTGTTTGGTGTTATCGGTGCTATGATTATTTTCTTTACAGGTAATCCTGATGCTGTTAATTTAAAAGTATGGACAAGCGAAGGATCTTTAGGTGCACAGATAACTGCAATTGTTGCATTCATTGGCTTGTTAAGTTACTTTGTTTGGGAATCATTCAGAGCAAAAGCTGACGACTAAGAAATACTTAGAGTGCCTAGAGTTTGGAGTGCCTTGAGTTATTAAATACTCAAGGCACTCTAAATACTCTAAGTACTCAAAGCACTATTCATAATAACAATCTAAATTTTAAATATCAAATGAAAGAAAAGATACTTGAACGTTTTCTATCTTATGTAAACGTTGACACACAATCCGACGAGAGTTCGGAAACTTGCCCCAGTACTGCCAAACAATTTGATTTGGCAAACAAACTTAAAGATGAAATGATAGCAATGGGACTTCAGGATGTAAGTCTTGATGACAATTGTTATTTGATGGGTACTTTGCCTTCTAATATTGATAAGAATGTACCAGTTATTGGTTTTATATCTCACATGGATACCAGTCCTGATATGCCTGGTGTTAATGTTCGTCCTAACATTATTAATAATTATGATGGCAAAGACATTATGCTTAACGCAGATAAGAATATTGCTCTTACTGTTGCCGACTTTCCTGAGATAAAACAATACGCCGGTCAAACTATTATTACAACTGACGGAACAACCTTATTAGGTGCTGATGATAAAGCAGGTATTGCTGAAATTATGACTGCTATGGATTATCTAGCAAAGCATCCCGAAATTAAACACGGTACTATTCGTATAGGTTTTACTCCTGATGAAGAGATTGGCAGAGGTGTTGATTTCTTCGACGTGGCTAAGTTTAATGCTGAGTTCGCTTATACTATGGATGGCGGTCAGATTGGTGAATTAGAGTACGAAAACTTTAATGCTGCCGGTGCTAAGGTAATTATTCAGGGAAGGAATATACATCCGGGTTATGCTAAGGATAAAATGGTGAATGCTTTGCTTGTCGCGATGGAGTTTAATGCGCTGTTGCCGGTTAACGAGCGTCCGGAGTTTACTAAAGATTATGATGGCTTCTATCATTTAACAAAAATGGAAGGCACAGTTGAGGCTTGTACTTTTAATTATATTATAAGAGATCATGACAGGGCTAAGTTTGAGAAGAAGAAAGTAGCCATACAACAAGCTGTTGATTATCTTAACCAGCGTTATCCTGAAGGAACAGTTAAGCTGGAATTAAAAGACCAGTATTTTAACATGAAAGAAATGGTTGAACCAGTTATTCATGTTGTGGATAATGCCCGCAAAGCTATGGAAGATTTAGAAATTAAACCTCTGGTTGTTCCTATTCGTGGTGGCACTGATGGTTCTCGCTTATCATATATGGGTTTACCTTGCCCTAACATCTTTGCAGGCGGACATAATTTCCATGGAAAGTATGAGTATGTTTGTTTAGATTCAATGGTTAAAGCTAC
>CAYRBL010000178.1:0-6928 GCA_964422385.1 uncultured Bacteroides sp. | reverse complement strand
TTTACATCTGGCTTTTGGTGGACATCCTCAACATATAATAATTTACCTCTTTACAGAAGTTTAGATTATAATAAAGCCAATATATTTAGATATTATGGTCCAAAAACCTATGGTTTTAGTATCCGTTGTGTAAAAGATTAGCAGAAAATATTACGGACGCTTAACGGAACGTCATTATTACATAAATTATCGTCATTATCACATCCTGAAGTGTTATTATTGCATCCTGAAGTATCATTATTGCACCCTAGAGTGGCAAAGTCATATCCTGGAGTGTCATTATTGAATCCTGGGCTGCCAAAGTCGCATCCTGAAGTGTCATTATTGCTTCCTGGAGTATTAAAGTCACATCCTGAAGTGTCATTATTTCATTTTTTTTTGCTATTATCACTTCCTGGGCTTTTGAAGAGTCCAGTTAAATTACTGGATATAATCGCTAATACATATTAATGGCATCTTAAAAGGTTTTAATTCTATCTTTAGACTTTTAAATAAAAAAGGATAATATTTATAAATTCTAGGTGATTAAATAAAGTAAATTTAATTTTCAAAACAGAATTTTTTTAAAGTTTTTATAAATAAAAAAAAGATAAAAATTAAACTAACTAAATTTTCAATTTTTAAATTAACATTAGTAATAAATAAACAAAAATAAGACTATGAACATTTTGATTTTATTTTTAATAAAAATATAAATACTAGCACTATATACAAATCTAATTTTTATAAGAAAAATATTGTAAATAACACTTCACATTAACTTAACAATATTAATATTTAACTAATCATTTCTTAATATTAATATAATTATTTCATAATATTATATTCATTATAAGTTAACTTACGATTTATACCTTTGCCGCATTAATTCATTTAAAAAAAAATATTTCAAATTAATAAAAAAAGAAAATGAAAAAACTAGTTAAATTTGTTTCGGCTATTATTATTGTAGCCATTTCTGCAACATCGAGTTTTGGTCAGGTAGGAAACGACCTAAACAATGGAGTTGAATGTGGGTGCCCACCTGTAAACTCTAGAACAGTGGTTGATTTATCAACTTTATCAGTTCCACTGAATGCAAACCAATCTGAAATCCAAGTTAACACTACTTTAACTTGCGACCACGTGTACACATTCGACAGAAAAATATTTGTTGGATATGGAGTTACTCTTACCATTCAACCTGGTACAGTTTTAAAAGGTATTTTCACAAACGACCCTGTAAAAGCTTCTGCTCTTATAGTTGAAAGAGGTGGTAAAATTGTTGCTGATGGAAAAGCAAGTTGTAAAATTATTATGACAGGCAATGCTGATCCATTAGATGGAACTTACTCTGTAACCAATGTTGGTGATTGGGGTGGTTTGGTTATTTGTGGTTTAGCAACTAACAACCTTTTGACTGCTTACAATTATGGTAGTGGTAAAAAAGGATCACCATGGAATGGTGTTGGTTATATCGAGGGTTCTGACAATACTGTAAAAACAATGTGGGGTGCAGGAGATACAATTACTACAGTAAATGGTTCTCCAGCTTCAATTCCAACTGTTTTTAATGATAATGATAATTCTGGTGTGTTAAAATATGTTTCAATACGTCATGCAGGTGCACTTATTGGTGGAAACACTGCTGGTAACGAATTAAATGGTGTTTCTTTATATTCTGTTGGTCGTGGAACTACTATTGATTATTGCGAAGTTCTTTCTGCAGCTGATGATGCTTTCGAATTATTTGGAGGTACAGTTGATTTAAAACATTGCTCAGTTTTATATGCTGATGATGATTCTTACGATTATGATTTAGGATGGAGTGGAAGAATGCAATATTGTTTTAGCATGGCTGGTGATAGTATCACAGGTTTACACTCAACTGATAATGGATTTGAATGTGATGCTGACGATAATAGTAGTGCAACTACTTTCGATCGTTCACATCCTCTTGTTTACAATTGTACTTTAATAAGCAATGGTCATATGTTACCAGCTGCTGATAATACAGGTGGTGCAGCTATCCAAGCAAAAGAATTAACCGAAGGTACTTTTGTAAATAACGTATTTGCTAACTATCGTTCAGGTTTACATTTAGCTACTTCAAGATCGACTGCTGCTGCTGGTAAATACGGTGATGCTTATGATAACTGGACAGATAATTCTTCAGATATTTATATTAATCCTAATTATCCAACAGGTTCAGGATATAATGGAACTCAAAATGCAAAATTCCATTCATTAATTGTTAAAAACAATACTTTTGTTCATTGTAATTTAAAAGGCGACCAAGCTCCTAATGGAAATACTTATTGGATTACTAAAGGAACTATGACAACATCAGCTTCTCCTAATTATATTTTTAAAGCTGCTACTGCTGCTAGTATAGCTGATACAACTCAATTTTATAATGATGGCAACACACATCCTGATGCAGTACCTGGTATTGATTTTTCTTGGTCATGGAATACAGCACATACTGATTTTGTAAATAAATATCACGCTGTTCCTACTACAAGTTTAACTTCTAGTTTAACTCCTCCTAATGATGGTTTCTTCGAAATCGTTTCTTTCAGAGGTGCTTTTGACCCATCTAAACCAAGTTGGTTATCTTCAGCTAATGGATTTACAGTACCAGTTGCAGATAAATTAAGCAACGACAATCCAACTGACTTAAATAATGATGGAGTTACTGATATTAATGACTTCAGTATCTTTATTGGTAAATTTGGACAATTAGATCAATAATAATCTTAATAGTCTTTTAAATGAAAAAAATATTATTAAGTTTTGTTTTAATTTTCCTAGGTGTTTTTTCACAAGCTCAAAATGGCTTAGAAAACATCATAGTTGAAAAATATTACATATCAAATGCTGCTGATGCAGCCGGAAGTTCAGGGATACTTCCAGTAGGTTCTGTTACTTATAGAATTTATGCTGATATGTTGCCAGGTTATAAATTTCAGATGGCTTACGGTAATGCAAGCCATAACTTGAAAATGACTACTACTACGTCTTTCTTTAATAACGAAGATTACGGTTCAACAACTCCTAATTTCAGCAAAACTAATGCTAGAAAAAATACTGTAATGCTTGATTCATGGCTTTCAGTTGGAGCTGCTTGTAATAGCAACTTTGGTGTTATGAAATCAGAAGATGATGGCGTTGCAAATGCTGTAAACTTAAATGGATTATTAGCAAATACTGATCCAGCAATGGGGATAGCTTTAACTACTCAAGATGGTTTCTTAGCTGGTTCTCCTGAATCTGTAACTATGGTTGGTATTACTACTCAAGCTGACGTTTTCGGTGATGGTACTGCTAATGGGAATTCATTTATTTTAAATGGTGCTGCATGGTCTTGTTTAAATGGTGCTGTAGGTCCTACTGCTACTAACAGAGTTTTAATTGCTCAGATTACTACTGACGGTGTTTTCCATTACGAATTAAATATTCAGATTGGTACTCCAACAGGTGGTGTTCAAAACTATGTATCTAGCAATCCAACTATGTACAATGGTCAAATGGAAATTACGATACCTTCTCTTTCTGGTACTTTAAATTTACCAACTTGGGCTGGTACTATTTCAACTGATTGGAATAATGCAGGTAACTGGAGTAATAATATGGTTCCAGGTGCAACTAGCGATATTCAAATTCTTGCTACTGCTCCGAATCAACCACACGTAACTAATTTACCAACTAGTCCTGCTATTTGCAACAGTATTATTATTGACAATGGTGCTGTTTTAACTGTTGATGCTGGTAAAGCTCTTACAGTTAATGGAACTATCACTTTAAATAGTGCTAATAGTTTAGTTGTAAAATCTGATGTTTCGGGTACAGGTTCTTTATTAGAAAATGGTTTTGTAGGTACTGGTACTGCTAGTATCGAACGTTTTTTAACACCAAATGTATTTCATCAGTTAGGTTTACCTATAAGTAATACAATAAGTGCAGGTACATCAGCCGGACAAACAGGAGATGTTTTCCTTAATTGTACTCTTGATAGCTATAATGAATCTACTGATAATTATGTAGCTTTGTCATCAATTAATAGTGTTGCTCCTAACAAAGGGTATACCGTTAAATATACTACTACTGGTGTAAGTGGTAAAACATTACAATTTGTTGGCACTCCTAATACAGGTGCTAAAAGTTATGCTATGACTAAAAGTTTAAATGGTTATAATCTTATCCCTAACCCTTATACTTCTTCTATCGATTGGAATGCAGCTTCAGGTTGGGTAAAAAATGTAGCTTCTGACAATACAATATATATATGGAACCAAACTTCGATGCAATATGCTACTTATGATGGTTCTGTAGGTGTAAGTGGAGGTAGTAATTATATTGCTCCTGGTCAGGCTTTCTTTGTAACTGCACAAACTGCTGGAAACATACAAATGAATAATAATATCCGTGCTCATCACGCAACTTCTTATTTAAAATCTACAAATACTATCAGTAATACAATTCGTTTGAACGTTACTGGTACTTCAACTAACTACTCTGATGAAGCAGTTATTTATTTTACTAATAATACAACTTCTCAGGGTTCTGAAAAATGGATTACTTCTGAAGTTACTGCTCCTTCTTTGTATTCAGTTAAAAATACTAAAGATTTTGCTATAAATGTTCTTCCAGTTTCAGGGATCAGTCAAGCTATCCCAGTTGCTTTTGTAGCTGGTGTTAATGGTACTTATACTATCAATGCTTCTGAAATGTCTTCTTTTAATCAAGTTTCTTCAATAACTTTAACTGATTTACAAACTGGAAACACTCAGAATTTAATGGCTAATCCTACTTATACTTTTACAGCTGCTACTACTGATAATGCAAATCGTTTTGTATTGAACTTTAGCACTAATTCTATCAATGAAAATAGTAATGCAGCAGTTAAAATATTTGCAGCTGATCATAAAATAAATGTTTATGGCAAAAGCTCGAAAGTTGAAGTGTATACTGTGTTAGGACAAAATGTTCGTTCATTTGATTCTAATTCTGATTTATTCTCTATTGATATGAGTAATGAAGCAACTGGTACTTATGTTGTAAAAGTTATTGCAAAAGATAAAGTTTACACTCAAAAAGTAATAATTAAGTAAATATTATAAATAACATTTTAATAATAAGAATATGTTAAAGAAAATGATTTTTGTGATGATAATAGTGCTTAATTGCTCATTATTATTTGCTGGGCCTAAACCTCCAACAAGTGCAGGTGGCCCTGTGGCTGGTGGAGCTGGAACTGGTGGCCCAATGGGTGGTACTGCTGGTGGCGGTGCTCCAATTGATGGTGGTTTCAGTATTTTATTACTTTTAGGTGCTTCTTATGCTGGCAAAACAGTTTATAAATTACGTAAGAATACTGTAAAAAGTAACTAAATATAAATACTAATATTAAAGGTGTCAAATTTCTTAAATTCTTTCTTCATTAGAATTTATTAAATTTGACACTTTTTTTTTATTCTAATATTCAAATCTAAACATAATAATAAAAAATATGACTGAAGACTATCGAATTCATAATCTAAAAATACTGATCATTTACTCAGTTATAGCTTATCTTTTAGCTTATATGTTTGTTTTTTTATCTTATAATTTGATCACAGCTATTGTTGGTAAATATTATCATATAAAAACAGTTTTAAACCATAATTATTTATTATTTCTAACACAAGATAATTCAAGTTTGTGGACGTTCACGAATTCTTTTATTATTTTTACATCAAGTGCCGTTTTATTAATAATATTGGCTCTTATTCTTATCAAAATCTTTAAATATTATGAAAAGAAAACTTTTCTTATTAAGATATTTCTTTTTTGGATTGTATTACATATTATTAATAGGATACTTGGTTTTTTTATCATAGGTACCATTTTCGATTTATATTATTTAAATGTATTGTTCGATTGGTTGCTTATTGAGTATTGGGTTCGATTGGTAATTATATTTATAGTAACGTTTTCAGCAATACTTTTTATAGGCGTTAAAACCACCCGACCATTATTACTTACTTCAAGATCTTTCGAGTATGTAAGATCCAAAAACAAATTATTATTTGTAGAAGCACAGGCTTTCATTGCTTGGTTTTTGGCAAGTGTACTTATTTTCATCTTGCATCTTCCTTCTTTTTCGTATATCGAAAATCTATTAAGTGTTTCAATGTTCTTTCTTATTTTACCCTCTTATTTTACACATAAACATATAAAAAATCTTCCTTCAGATAATGGTAAAATTACTCCAAAATATAAAATCCCCTGGTTGTTTATTGGCATTCTTATATCCTTGCTTCTTGTTTTTAGATTCCTTTTGTCAAAAGGTATTCCTTTTTAAAACTTCTTTTAATCTAAGGTTATTCATTTATCTGTTGACTTACTTTTCCTTATAAACAAGGTATGATATAAATATTTTTTCTTTTAGAAACAGAATTAATCCGCAAATACCCAAATAACATTTTGATTTAAAAATTAAATGTTTTGAGAGCCTGTATGGTTTACTAAAAAATGTATCCATTATCTTTTGTTCGATAGTTGCTCCTTGTATTTACATAAACCTATAATATAATTGTTTTATTGTAGTTCTAATTTCTTAAAATTCATCTCAACATTATTAAATAAAGTACTACTTTTTTAAAGTGAGAAAATAAGAACAACATCATCGCCATTCTTTTCTCTATACATTCCTAAACGATTGTAATCTACATTAAAATAATTTGGGTTGTTTAAAATATATCATACATATTATAGATTAGCTTTTATATTTTCAAAAGACTTTTTAGTGTTTGGCACTAATAATGACGTGTATTGAATATCATAATGCATATCCTAAATAGAGTTACATATCTCTTTTTAATCCACTTTGCCTTTACATCTTTGCTATTTGTAATTAGGTTTATTATGTTGTGAATAAGTTTAATGTTGTTTGTTTTTATTTTTT
>CAYRBL010000177.1:0-6956 GCA_964422385.1 uncultured Bacteroides sp. | reverse complement strand
GCAGCAACTGGATAAGAAGTATAAGCTGAATGAACAGTATCAATCATTGTATTAAACACTTTCAAACTATCTTGATAAGCAGCATAAATACCAACACCAGCAGAAGTTGTATTTGTATTAATACCTGTAGCATTAATTAAACTTCTACCACCATTTATTGTTCCAATTTCATTTGCAAGATCTCTTTGACCAAATGTTGTATATGAATATCCATTAAATCTATATCCATTATTTGCATTTAAGATATAATTATTATAGAATTTATTATACTTATTTGGAGCAGTTCCAGCAGTATTTACAGAACCGTCAACAAAAATACCAAATGCATAAGGATTATTCCTATGTAATGTTACCTTACAATTCTGAACTAGATTATTTACACAACCATCAGTTGTAGAAGCGCCACTAAAATAGAACCCATAATCCAAGAAATTAGAAGTTGTGGTACCAGCATCAGTTACATCTATTCCATTAAATGTAATATAATCGCAACCATTTAACCAAACACCTTTATCCCCAGTAGTTGCACTAGCTGAAGATGTACCAGTAATATTTAAAACAGGATTTGCTCCAGTTCCACTTCTTTGGAATACAATTGGATTAACTGCAGTACCTGTAGTAGTAATTTTGTAAGCATAATTATTAGGAGAAGTAGAACTTGCAATAGTTATAGGCCAAGATTGGTTAGCTTTAACATTAAATGTTACAGGTCCGTTTATACCTACTAAGTTTAAATCATTAATTGCTGCTGCAAAAGTCTTATAATTTGTACCAATATTGTTTTGAGAACTATCAATTGTATAAATACCATTTAAGAAAGATCTTACAACTCTCTTTCCAATTGGAGCTTGAACATCTGGACTATAAGGACTACTTGACAAAGACAGTAAATTATATTCTCCATCAACTGAATCATAAGAAACAGGATTATTTTTAATGTTATAAACCAACCAGAAATAATTAACATCAGCTGTTAAATTCTGAGTACCTGTTAAAGCCTGAGAACCTGTAATTGTAAATGTTCCATTAGGATTTGCAACACTACCAAATAAATTAGTCGTTGCAAAAATATTAGATGTACCAGTAAAGTATACTTTTGCAGAATCTAAATCAGAAAGTGCATTAGTAGACCCATTCGTACTTAAAGTTAATGAATTTACAGTTAAAGGATTTGTAGGATATAATGTAGCAATTTGTATTTGTAAAACCTGTTGATTTGTTGAAGCTGCAATTACTGGACTCGTACTAGGTTGAGTAGATGTTGTTGAATAAAATTGCATATTAGGATAAGTTCCAATAGAATATACACTAAGTTGGTCAATACCAATATCTGTTGTTCCATAATCAGAAGTTGCAGTAAATTTAAGTTTACAAGTTGAAGATGTAATATTTCCTAATGAGACAGTATATTTAACCCAAGAACTTTGAACACCATTAGTAATTAAAGCACTTCCCCAAGTAGTTCCATTATCTGTAGATAAATATACTTTTAATACATCTGTACCACTAGTATTTATATAATAAAAATCTAAAGATTTTGAACCTGCATTTCCCGCACAACTAAAAGTAGGGGAAATAAAATCACCAGAAGTTCCTGAACTAGCATCATAAGAATGGAAACGAGCAGAACCAGTAGTACTTAAAGCACCTGTTGGACTATAAGCACCAGATGACCCTGACCATCCAGTTGTATAATTACATTTTTGCCATTGATTGTTTGCTGGTGAACTTGTGCCATTCCATGTTGGACTTAAGGTTCCTGGTGTAGTCCAAGTACCATCAAAGTTTTCAGCAAAAATTGTTTGAATTGGGTTAGGGAAGATTGTTCTATTTCCGATAGGACTTGTAATAGTTGGTATTCTAGGAATACCATCAACTGTTATTGATAAACATTGAGCATCTACTAAATCATTATTTGTAGCATTAGGATTAATATCATAAGTTAACCAGAAATAATTTGTCCCTTCTGATAAATAAAATGGATAAACTGTAGATGGATTTAATGAAAATGTGCCACTTGCAAAATTTGCAGTTGAATCTATAACACTTGTTGTAGCAAAAGTAGAACTTGTTCCTGTTGAGAACAACCTAATATTAGTAATATCATTTAATACACTACTTGTGCCATTTGCATTAAAATTAATTTGTGATAATACTAAAGGAGTTGCATTTCCTAAAGTTACAACTTGAAAACCGATAATCTGTTGTTTAGTTGTACCAGGAGAAACTAATGAAATATTTGTTTGTGTTGTTGTACTTGAGATATAAGCCATTGGGTTTTTCGTACCTAATGCAAAATAATTTAACAAGGTAATAGTTGAATCAATTGAGGTAATATTAAATCCAGATTGTGTACATTGCATTCCATTAAAAGTCCCGTTTATAGTTGCAGACTTTCCAAGTAATTTATTATTTGCACTAGTATCCATTACTTGTACTCTTGAATAAGTAAAGTTACCAGAATCTACTGTTACGTTCCATCTTCTGTCAGTATTTACAGCTAACATAAATGTACCTGGTGTTCCAGTATATGTACCTTTAGATACACTTACTTTTACATAAGGAATATTAACACCTGCTGTTGGGTTAATAATAGTATATGGATTGTAGCTGGTATCTGCTCCCATAGTTCCAACAGGGAAAATCCATGAACCGACTGTAACTGCTCCTGCAGGGAATGCACGCGCAATTGGACCATTAACAAATCTAGTTGTTGAAAAAGTACCTGATATAGCAGATGAAGAAGTATTAGTTACAGATAAAATATTAGTTGTAGATGTATTTAACATTCCATTTGTCATAGTTAAATTAGCAGTTGCTAATTTTTTACTTAAAGTAAGTCCTTTAGCATTATTTATAGTTAATGTACCATTAATTGCTGAAGGAATTTCAATTCCAGTAGTCTGACTTATCGTATCATTATATGTATAATTTACAGCAGTCATGTTTGTAAAATTAAACGCTGTAGTTCCTATAACATTTCCATGACTTTTTACTAAATTAAAAGTATTAGCTGTTGCATCACCAAATGTGAGTATACCGCTACTAATTAATGAACCATTAGTTAACGTTAAACCATAATTAACAATTAATGAGCCAACATTTACATTAGCTGTATTATTTAATAATATGTTTGCCATTTGACTATTCGCACCTAAAGTCACTACTTGGTTTGTTACACCCAAAAATTGGACAGTACTTAAAGTTGAAACGTTTCCATTAAACATCCCTTTATTTGTAAGATTACCATAAAGTTTTAGAGTTTGTCCAGAAGTACCATTTCCTAAATTAAAGATTCCTATACCAGGATTTGTAAAATTATGTAAAATATTAGTAGCAGCATACATTCTTGTTCCATGTTGAGCAGTAGTTGTATCTACTAATACGTCCCAAAATACACCATCCATCATAAATGACTGAGGAGTTATCTGGGTTAAATTATTTCCGAATTTAACAGTACCACCAGTAATAGAAACATTTGAAATACCAGGAGATGGGAATCTGATATCAATAGGAGATGAACCTGTATTTGCATTTTGAACAACAATTGTACCTCCACTCATTGAGAATAAAACAGGAGTTACTAAACCATATTCAAATTCACCAGTACCATTAGTATTTCCAATAGTTCCTACTGTCATAGTTCCATTACTCATATCAAAGGTACCAGCTGTTGAATTATATATTCGACCAGTTGAATTAATAGCACCACCATCCATATAGAATAATGAAGCTGCATTCAAATACATTGTGTTATTTATTGCCTGTCCAATTTTAAATGTTCCTTGAGAAATATGTAATAAACCTGTCATTTGAGCGTCACCATTTTGACCTACTATTGTGAAGTTAGGATTATTTAACCAAATACCTCCTGAACTTGGAATTGTATATGCTGCAGATTGAAATAATCTATTTGCTAAATTAAAGGTCCCCGAAAATTTATAAATTCCATTAAATGCTGCAGGAATAAATCCAGTTGTATCAACATTAGAATTTCTAACAGTAAGATTTGCTAAATTAACTTCTAGAGTTGGGCTAGTAGTTTTTACATGTCCAGAGAAATTCTTATTTAAAGACAATTGATAAATATTATTAATACCTGAGCCACTATATGTAGCTGAATATTGTCCCCAGAATTTTAAAGTTGCAAAATTAACTGTATCTTGAGCTAAATTAATTGTACCATTGTTTGTAATACCATTTTGCAAATTCAAAACACCTCCAGTACCAGAAGCATCTAAAACTCCATAAGTATTTACAATCAAATTAAAACATGAATCTGTATTAGCAGATAAATGAACAGTATATGAACTATCAATATAGACTGTACTAAATCCATCAGGTAATGTACCTGTATTCCATGTTGTAGGATCTTCCCAATATCCACTTGCAACTGAATGTATCTGGGCTGGAGTTTTTGTATTTACAGATTGGATTAAAGGATTAATCGTTAAATACATTGGGCCACCAATACAGTTTGAATTAACTGCAAATACGAAATAATAATATTGAGTTGCAGAGTTAAGGTTTAAATCTGTAAAATTAGTAGATGATTGGTATGCTACTATCATTCCCCCACCAAAATTGGCTCCAGCTGTGTAAACTGTACCATCAATTGGTAATGCTGAAAGTGAAGAAGCTGTGCTTCTAACGATAAGATAATGATCAGCATCAGGTGAAGCAGTAAATGAACCTGTCATATATAAATAATCAGGTGTAAATACAGCAGCTGTTGGTTGATTAGTTGGAGCAAAACAAGGCAAAGCAGGTATAATATTTACCATATAATCTTCTGTTTCTCCATATCCATAAGTACCACAAGGTTGCACCGCAGTTACTAATGTTGTTTCTATTGACACAACTCTCATTCTTGTCAAACCTGAATGAGCATTAGGTGGTATTGTAACGTTTGCAGTTACTGTTTGTGGACCATAGGTATATGTAGCTGATTTAAATACATTTTCACTATACCAAACACCATTATATTGAATAGAATCCCATATACCATTTTGGTTATAGTCAATCCAAGCACCTACCATATTGTTATAGTTATTCCCATTACACAAAGCTACTTCAACTGTTAAAGGATAAGTTAAAGTTGCAATTAAATTTGGAGGAGTTACAGATGTAGTATAATTACTGTATAATGATGCAGCAGAACCTGGACCCGTAGCTAATGTACTACAAGGAGCAGCATTATCCATTCCACCAATAGCTACCCTTACAAGTTCTTCATCTGCTGTATTAGTTGCAGAAGAATTACAATATATTAATTGAGATGTTCCAGATAAACCAATTGTTGATGTAGCTCCACCTCCAGATATTAATAAATTGGCTGAATATGCTGTATTAGGTGCAGCAGGAACAAATCTAACAAAAACAGGAGTTATTGATAGAGTTGGACTTGCGTATGCTAAATTCACAGATGAACTATATCCAGATCCTGAAGTTAACGAAACTTCAAAGCCATTAGGTGCTGTTACTGTAACATTTCCAGGTGCACCTGTTAACATATTTCCTGATATATCAAATTGAAATGGAGTAGAAGTACTTCCATAAGCTACATAACTATAATTATGAGAACCTGGTGAAGTTACGAAATATGGTGCTGAAGGAGCTACAATATTTATAGTATAATCTTCAGTTTCTCCCCATGAATACGTACCACAAGGGGTTGGTGCAGAAGATTCTTTAGCTATAACTCTCATTCTTGTTGATCCTAAAATTGCTCCAGCAGGAATAGTAATTGTAGCTGTCTCAATATGAGGCCCAGATGTTCCAGCAGCAGATGCATAAACCTGCTCAGTTGCATCAAAGATACCGTCTTGGTTATAATCTATCCAAACACCAACAAAATTAGTATAATTTCCACCACATGTACCAACTTCTACACTTAATGGATAAGATAAAGAAGCTATAAGATTTGGAGCAGATACAGAAGTTGTATAATTACTATATTCGCTTGATATGGAACCTGCACCAGGTGCAACATCACCACATATAGAAGAATTATTTAGAGACCCTAAAGTAACATTAAGAAGTTCTTCATCGGCTGTAGAAGTAGCATTTGAAGTACAATATATTAATTGTGATGTTCCTGATAAAGAAATATTTGAAGAAGCACCTCCACCAGAAAGGGTTAGATTAGCAGAATAACTAGTATTAGGAGCTAAAGGAACAAACTTAACATAAATTGGTGTAGTTAAAAAAGATCCTCCAGAATAAGGAATACTTACAGAAGACAAATATCCTGAAGCAGAAGCTAACGAAACTTGAAAACCTGCAGGCGCAGTAATAGTAATATTACCACTTGATGGTAATAAATTAGATCCAGTAATATCAAATTGCTGAAAAGCAGAAGTATTTCCAAAAGCAACATAATTAAAATTGTATAACCCTGGACTTACAGTAAAATAGGGGGTTGACAGTGCTACAATTGTAGCAGTATAATCATTTACACATCCATCAGCTTGGCTAGTGCAAGCATCAAAACCTGATGCACCATAGACTACTCTTACTCTCATTCGATGGGTACCTGGTGTTGCTGTTAAAGGGATTGTTACATTATCTGTTAATGTACCAAAAGAAGAAGGACTTGCATAAATAACTTCTGTAACATTATCAAATGTCCCATCATTATTATAATCAATCCAAATCCTAACATTTTCACCAGAACCATAAGCAGTTATTCCAGATATTGGATAAATACTACCTGGGGTGAATGATGTTGTTAGTGCTGTAAAATCATTATATCCTACAGTACTTCCTGAACAAGTTAATCCAGTTTGACTAATTGTTCCAAAACTAAAATCTGTGAAATAATCATCATAAATACAACCATCGGTGTATAACCCGGTTGTGCAATATGTTTGTGCCTTCAGGAAATTACCAGAAAGCAATAGTAACAAAGTTACCGTTAAAAAAAATGTGAAAAATTTTTTCATAATAAAAAAAAT
>CAYRBL010000176.1:0-6968 GCA_964422385.1 uncultured Bacteroides sp. | reverse complement strand
TTATATTATGCAACCAAAAGTAAGTATTATCATGGGCAGCACTTCTGACCTACCGGTGATGGAAGCTGCTGCAAAATTTTTAAATGAAATGAAGATACCATTCGAAATGAATGCACTTTCTGCTCATAGAACTCCTGAACAAGTAATTGAATTTGCCGAAAAAGCACATTCACGAGGAGTAAGAGTTATTATTGCTGCTGCTGGTATGGCTGCTCATCTACCGGGCGTTATAGCTGCTATCACTCCTTTGCCAGTAATCGGCGTTCCAATAAAATCTTCTTTAGAAGGCTTGGATGCTATCTTCGCTATCCTTCAAATGCCTCCGGGAATTCCTGTTGCTACTGTTGCTTTGAATGGTGCACAAAATGCAGCTATTTTAGCACTACAAATTTTAGCTATAAATGATGATGAAATGATGGAGAAAATGGTCACTTTTAAAGCTTCTTTAAAATCTAAGATTACGAAAGCTAACGAAGAATTATCTAAAATCAAGTACGAATTTAAAGTTTAATACACCATGAATTGAGGTTAAAAACAGTTGTAGTTTTAGTTGCTCTCATATATTTGTCTGTGTCTTACGCAGGCAACGAGATTAACACTATTGGTGGGCGATCATCGGCAATGGGAGGGACAGCTGTTAGTTTATCCGATTTCTGGTCAGTAAGTAATAATCAAGCCGGTATAGCATATTTTAAATCGTATGCTACCGGCTTTTACTATGAAAATAAATACCTTTTAAAGGATTTAAGTTTAAAAAACATCTCATTAATTATCCCTACTTCCTCAGGAGTTTTTGGTTTTAACTATTCTTATTTCGGCTACAATATATATAATGAACAGAAGTTGGGTGTCGCTTACGCGAAAACATTTGGGAAAGATTTTTCAGCAAGTATACAACTTGATTATCTAGGAACATCCATAGGCGACAACTATGGAACTAAAAATAACATTACTTTCGAACTTGGCATTCTTGCAAAACTTTCTAATCAGGTGACTATAGGTGCTCATGCTTTTAATCCTATCAATGTTTTGTTGTCAAATTATAATAAAGAAACGATTCCTTCTGTTTTAAAATTGGGGATGTGCTATACAATAAATGATAAAATCATCCTTACCCTCGAAACTGAAAAGAATATCTACTATAATGCTGTTCTTAAGTTAGGTTTGGAATATAAAATTATGAAAGATGTGTTTGTTCGCACCGGAATATCTACCAATCCCCTTTTTAATACCTTTGGTTTTGGCTTTAATTATGGCAAATGCACCTTCGATTTCTCCTCTTCCATCCATCAAACCTTAGGATATTCTCCTCAATTTTCTATGAATTATAATTTCGGTAAATAAATAAAGAATGAAAATTGATGGAAAGAAAATCATACATAATCTAAGCAAAATAATTCTAATTTTACTTTGTTTATTTTTTAATAATATTTGGGCTCAGGTTCCAAAAGTGCCCATTATTAAAACTACTGAGGATGTCCTAGAAGAAAAGATAGAAACCATTGCAGAAAATACTGATGCTGATTTAGATTATTCTGAAATAATTGAAAGTTTAAATCAATACAAAGAGAATCCTATCAATATTAATATTGCCACCTCAGACGAATTACACAAATTAATCCTTCTAGATGACATCCAAATCGAGAACCTTCTTATATATATCATCAACTTTGGTCAACTAAAAACAGTGTATGAACTGATAACTATCGATGGTTTTGATTATGCCACGATAATTAGAATTCTCCCTTATATTTCTATCATAAATGTTGAAAAAAAGACTTCTTTTAAACCAAAAGATGTTATTAAATATGGTAAAAATAAGATTTTATTAAGATACGAAGACAATACCAACCAACAATTAGGTTATAGTCCCATTGCAGATTCTGTTTTAGCAAAAAGCCCCAACTCTCGCTACCTTGGAAGTAGTGCTAAGCTACTTATGAAATATTCTTTTGTGTATAGCGATAAGATTAAATTTGGCATAACTGCAAGTAAAGATGCTGGCGAGGAGTTTTTTAAAGGGACTCAAAAGAATGGTTTCGACTTCTATTCTGCTTATTTCGAAATAAAAAATAAGGGCATCATAAAATCACTTATTATCGGCGATTACAAACTTCAATTTGGTCAGGGATTGACTTTAAACACTGCTTTATCTTTTGGTAAAACACCTGACGCTGTTAATGTGAAAAAGAATATTAACACTATTACTCCCAATTCTTCTAAAAATATTGGCGCATTTATGAGAGGGATTGCCGCCACTTTAAAGTTTAAACATATCGAAACTTCGTTCTTCTTTTCCTCAAAGAAAGTGGATGCAAACATTACCGCAAACGACACTATAACGCAAGAAGCTCTTTACATAAGTTCGTTGCAGGAGACAGGATATCATCGTACTCCTGGCGAAATTGCTGATAAAAATGCTATCAATGAAATTTTGTATGGTACAAATATTAATTACAAAGCCTCCAATTTTAGAATCGGTTTTATTGCTTTTCATATCAATTATAGCGCAGAACTCAACAGAGCAATTTCTCCATATAATCAGTTTGAATTTATGGGTAAACAAAATACGAATATGGGTATCGATTACACCTATTACATCACCGGTCTAATATTTTATGGTGAAGCCGCCATAAGTAAGAATGGGCATTATGCATATTTATCGGGCCTTCAAGCCAACCTAGATAATCGTCTTTCCTTAAGTATAATTTACAGGAATTACCAAAAGGAATATCAAAATTTAAAGAGTAATGCTTTTGGCGAAAACAGTCTGAATGCAAATGAAAACGGTATTTTTATTGGAATGAATACCAATATTACTTCCAAAATAAATATCTCTGCCTACTGTGATTATTTTACCTTTCCATGGTTGAAGTACAGGGTTGACCAACCTTCAGTGGGCAGCGAATATTCCATAAAACTTAACTATATTGTTAATTCTAAGTTTAATTTTTATATTTTATATAAAGAAAAAAACAAAACGCTAAACAGCATTTACGCTACTGATGTCAACTACACTGATAACACTTCTTACCAAAAATATAAACTAAATATAGTTTTAATTGCCAATTCAAATATTAGTTTTAAAAACCAGATTGAATTCCTTAACTATACTATTGGTGATGCTTATAACCACAATGGTTTTCTTTTGAGTCAGGATATATCTTATCATTTTACAAAAATTCCTTTGGTTATTTCTGCCAGATATGCTATTTTTGACACCTATTCTTACAACGAAAGAATATATTCGTACGAGAGCGATATTTTATACGGATTCTCCATTCCTTCATACTATTATAAAGGGAATAGATTTTATCTGATGTTTAAATATAAAATAAATAACAACATCGATACCTGGTTTAGGTATGCTGTTACCTATTATTCGGGTAAAAATGAGATAGGTACAGGCTTAGATTTAATAAATGGCAACACAAAATCGGATATCAAAATCCAATTTATCATAAAACTTTAAACAATGCAGAAGATACTCTTTATTATTTACGTAAAAGATCGAATCAAAAGCAAAGATTTTTACAAAAATAATTTAGGCAAACAGCCTGTTATAGATGTCCCTGGCATGACAGAGTTCCAGATTAACGAATTTACCAAATTTGGCATCATGCCCGAAACCGGTATCGCTAAAATTTTAGGTTATAAAGTCCCAAATCCTTCTCAGGCCAATGGAATACCAAAATGCGAGATCTACCTTTTTGTCGAAAATCCTTAACAATCTTACTTGAATGCAATATTCTTTTAGTAATAATTAATTTTCCCTTTAATTATTATATGAAATTTAGTCAAACTCTATTGGTTTCCATTTAAATAGAAAGATAGCAAAAACTATTAATACTAAATAAACCAATGCTGAAATTATAACTAAAATAAGAGGAGATAGTCCAAATAATAGCACACTATTACTATGTCTTTTTACTGTTTTAGAAATACCTTTACTATAATCTAATAAATCTTTGGTATGTGTATTTGTAAAAGATTCTAATTGTAATTGATACTTCAGAAATTGAGGTGATAAGATATGATAAAAATAATTGTTGCTCGAATCATTAGAAGCAGATTTCAGAATAGTATAAAAAACTTCACAATTTTCAAGATAAAGTTTGCGAAATAGTAAGAGATCAATATAATCTTTGTTGTTTTTAATATCAACAATTGCTTGAGAGGCAATAGAATCAAACAATTGTGTATTATTAGCAATAGTATTACTTCGTTGTTGTTTCAAAGTTTCAATAGTTGAACTATCCTTAGTGTCTAAAATTTCAGATAATAAGAAAAAGTTTTTGTTAGATTCTGCAGTTATTTTTTGAAGAGATCTAAAATTATCCAGTTCTTTTTCCAGAAGTGATGAGTATTTTTTATCTACTCTATTCAAATAAATGTAGAGAAATCCTATGTTTAGAAAGAAAAATAATGTGATTATTATTATAATCTGTTTACTGGTTTTGTTAAATAGCATTGTTTAATTCTTTTTTTGTATTAATAGTTTTTGCATAAAAAAATAAGTTATTTATACATATCTAACATAAATACAAGGAGCTATATAGCCAGTAATAATTGATTTTAATAGGTGTAATAATTTGCAAATGTAGGAAAAAACTTACAATAATAACATGTTTAAGAAGTTTTTTTTATTTTTTTATATAAAAAACACATTTTTTATCTTTAGATATGCTAAATAATGAAATTAATACTTTAATTTTGCAGTAAATATTATAATAAGAATTAACAATAAATATACATAAAGATTTATGGAAAATAAAACAGCGTTAGACATTCTAAAAGAGGCTATTCTATTAGAAAAAAGAGGAAAAGTTTTCTATGCAAGTGTTGCAGAAAAGTCGGATAGCGAAGCAGCTAAAAAGATTTTTGAGATGATGGCAGAAGAAGAAGAAGAGCATATCAAGTTCTTAGCTAAGCAATTTGCACATTATACTAAAACAAATGAGTTTTTAAAAAATGAAAAGCCAGCCGAAAATCCAAACGAAGAAACTGTATTAAGAATATTATCAGAAGATATTAAAAAACAGATATCAGCAGCTAGTTTTGAAGCAGCAGCAATCTCAGCAGCAATGGATTTCGAAACAAGAGCAGTAAAAATATACTCAGAAAGAGCAGCAGAATCTGATAATGCAAATGAAAAGGAATTATACCAAATGTTAGCAGATTGGGAAAAAACACATCATTTGTTATTACACAAATTAAATGAGGAATTGAAGGAAGAAGTATGGTTTGATAACAACTTCTGGCCTTTCTAGTTCAGAATGTCAGCCTTTTATTGAAAGGCAATTTTATTAAGATAAAAAACAGTTCGTTTACTTTTATTAGCAAGCGAATTGTTTTTTATTATTTGTATACCCGAAGCTAGATAATAATTTCCATACCAATAATCTATAGAAGATTTAGTATTATCAATTACCTTGTCGTTAGAATAAGGTAATTCAATCTTAGCAGTTTCGATTTCAGATAGGGTTGCAGTGTCATTAATTACTTTATAAGCCAGCTCACCATCATTATTATAAGAGAAAACATAATTATTTTCAATAGGCATAACGCTAACTTTTTCGTGTAAATCTTTAGTCATAATATTCCATATGTCGAATAATTGATTCCACAACACTTTTCCATTGTAATCATAACAGGTAATAAACGCATTAGTAAACCTATAGCCTTCAAAAACGGTACGTGTAGTAGGAACCATCCTACCATAATAATCATAACTCATACTCGAAACAGTACGATATTCAGGATAAAAAGCTTCAGCAATATGAAGTATTTTATTATTAAGATGCACCACATCATGTTCGAGCAAAAGATAGTTAAGTGATATTTCTTTATTGTTTTTTTTATCCTCTTGAATATTGTTAAATTTAGCAATTTCTTTCTTGCTTAGATATTTATTGATATTATTGTACTCAAGAAAACTCATATATTTAGGTTGCTCCTGAATATTATTATTTATTTTAGTAAAATAAGTACCAGCAGCTTCTAATATGTTAACCTCGGTGTAATAAACAGGTTTTTCATCTGTAAAATTATATGAACCAGTTATGATAAGATTCATCTCTGGGGTAAAAGAAAGATTTGCAGTAATGAGTTTTTTAGTATTATCAAAAGAAGTAAGATCCAATTCCGAAAGTTTTATTCCTTCAAAACTAAAGGTACGTAAAGTAAATTTATTCTCCTTTTTTGAAACAATAAGCTTTGAAACAACATGTAATTTAAAGTTAATAGTATCTAAAGCCATGCTCTCAACATAGCTATCATCCTTATTTTCTAGTTGGATTTCTTTCTTAAAACCATTCAATAAGTCAAAGAAATAAAGATTTACGTTAGATTTGTTTTCAATAGTAAAAAAAGCTTTGTTATTTTTGATTTCTAAGGCAGTAAGAGAAGGTTTTTCGATAACACTTCCAGTAATAGCATTCAAATTACCTTTCTTTAAGTCAAATTTTAGGAACTTTAAATTATCTTCAATGCTTTTTTTATTTGAAGTTAATAACAATATATATAAGGTATCATTAGAATAGCAAAATCTTTGGTAAATATAATCTTCATTTAAAGGAATTTTCTTAACCCATATTCTTTGTAAGTTTTCGTCATAATAAGTAAACGACCAATTCTGGGTTTTCCGATCCAGATATTCGTTCATTTTACATAAAACAACTATCCCTTTAGCTCCTAAATTGATTACTTTAAAAGGATTCTCCTCACTAAAAGTGGTTTCTATTTCAATTCTCAATGGTTTATTATATTGAGCATTTGAAAATAAAGGAAGGACATTTATGAATATAAAGAATATAATTATTTTTTTCATTATCGAAATTTGATACAAAGATACTTTATTTTTGATATTGAAACGTATAAAAGGAAATATTTATTTTAAAACTACTGTATTTTTAATTTAAAAACAAAGATAAGGAATTTCTATGTCAAAAAAAAGGCATTCTGAAGTA
>CAYRBL010000175.1:0-7023 GCA_964422385.1 uncultured Bacteroides sp. | reverse complement strand
CTTAAGCGAAGCATACAACTTTTCGGCAGACAAAAGAAGATTGTGCGCCTTACGACCATTTAAAAGAGCCTCCCTATTGCCGGGTTCATCATAATAAGTCCATTGATTTGGCCACTCACCCTTAATAGTTTCAATATTTATAGTACGATTATTGAAGATTTCACTAAGCATATCTTCCGGATTCGTAAACTTTAAAACTGGAGGTTGAGTCTGCATTTCTTTTTTATCTTTATATTGATAATTCCATGCATTTGCAAAGCTCTTCATTTGCTCATTTTGTTCTTTAACAAAAGGAATATACTCAGGATTAGGTGGCAAATAATCTTCGTTGTAATCGTAAGTCATAATATTAGGAAGCTTATGCGACTTATAATAACTTTCTCTTTTATAAATAAAAATCAACCATTCATCGTTGTTCTTCGGAAGTACTTTAGGCGAATTTCCATAACGTAAACCATAAGTATTAATGGTAGTTCCATCAAGTCCCTGCCAATAATAAAAGCCAAGCGGAAGACGAGCCTGACAAAGATATTCAACACCTGCATTCTTTAATATCTGAGGCAACTGATAAGTAAGCATAGGCACATCGGCATTGATATATAACTTAGAATCGGCACCGGGAATGTTATCAATCAACCAACGACGCCCCAAATAAAACTGACGCACTAATTTCTCAGGTCCAACATGCGACTGCAACATTAATATATATGAAGAACCCCAGTAAAAGCGCTTTTGACGAATATAATTCTCCATCTCCTTTCGCTTTTCAGGATGACGAATCAAAAACTCTTTAAGATACTCCACAGCCTCCATAGAATAACAATAGTCAGGATTGTTCTCCATCAACTTCATGGCTGGCAAAATAATCTCCTGCGAACGATAATTAGCGGTTTCAAATTGAGTATAAAGCCAACCCAAATCATTATGATTGGTAGAATTAATAAGGAATTTACCACCATCGAAATAAGTCTTTTTATAAGCAGTAATCTTTATTTTAGAAGGCTTTGCAATTGGTTTATTGTCTGCGAATAACTGTACATCATATTCAGCATCGGAAGGAGGGATATTAGTCCAAATCGTTTTGTTAGTAATACAATATGCATCAAGAGTGCCCAGTGCAATATCTTCAACTTTATTTTTATTTTTAGATAAGATTAAATGAACATTGTTTAGTTGTTTAAGAGGATTAATTATATTAATCTTAGCTTGCTTAACAGGCTTGTTATTTATGCCGTTATAAATCTCAAACGAACTTAAATCATAAGTAATTTCATTTTGTTTTGCAAAGACTTTTATCTTACCAATACCCGTTCCAACAGCTCCTTTTTCATCATAAACATCTTTAATTGTAATCTTAAAAAAACTAGTAGTCTTTTCATCTTTTAAACTTATGATTTGATAGTTATCATATTGTTTTAGAACAGCATTTTCAACACTTCCATCCGAAAAAGAAATACTTATATCTTTAGCATATTTATAATGATACTTAAACGTTAAGTTATAAGCATTGATAATATAACTAAAAACAGGTTTACTAAGAATCCAGATTTCTTTAAGTTTGGTAGGTTTATCAAATTTAATCCTAATCCAGGCACCACTGGTTTCATCAAGAGTATTCCAGCCCTCTTCAATATTATTAGTGATAATTTTATAAGCTTCACTAGCATTAGAAGAAGCCGAATCAACGATACAACCGCTTCCAATATCCAACAGATTATGGTTTGTATCTTGAGCATGAAGTATATTTATAAATAAGAATAGAGTGCAAATAAGTAAGATTCTTTTCATTTTGATTGATTATATTATAATTTGCGAAGATAGTACTTTTTAAAATATAAAATATTATTTATTTTAAAAATGCTCAAAATAATCGTTAAAAGTGACATATTCCTATATTAATAATAATATTTCAAAGTATTATTTTTATTTAAGGATTTTAATGGAATTAATAAACTACTTTTACCAAGTTTTAAAAATGCTTAATAAATTTTAGATTTCTCAGTTTTATAATATTTACACTTTAATAAATTTGCAATGAATTTTGATGACTTTAAATACAACGACAATAACGTCCCTCATGAAATGGATAAAAGAGATATGTTTTTTGAAGAGTTAAAGAAGGAATTTGTAAAAGAAATGAAAGAATCAAAAGTGAATAAAGATTTTTTTAGCAAATATAAATCGACAGAAGTTGATGCTTTTATACTAGATTATTCGGATTATAAAGTTAGATTAGCCAGAAGTTATGATACATATTTATATGAAGTAAAATATAAAGATTTAAAATGGAAAACAGAAGCTGCAAATGTCTTTAACTATATTAAGCAAAAACAATTATTCAATCTTCAACTACAATGGAGAGCAGAAGAGATAAAAATAGAAGGTATACTGACGTGTCAGGATTTTGAGTTTTGGGAGAATAATATTAACGATTGCTACTTTTTGCCAGAAATTTCAGATTATGAGGTTAAATTATTAAAAGATTATCTTTTGAGTGTTGATTATACTCCAGAAGCTCCTTTTTCTTTTTTTTCATGGCAAGATTACGATATGTTTTTTACTTCTAACTTTCTTAATTTTAATAATGAATATCCTAATTGGTATCAGTTTTATGACGAAAGACTAGGAACAGGTAAGTTTACTCAATTACCAAATATTAGAGGTCATAAAGAACGTCATTATATAGCTGCAAAATTTATTAAAGAACATCATCTCGCAAATTTAAAAAAACAAAAGCAATTAAATGATCCAAATTATGTTGAGCCGCCCCCACCTTTAAAAAGATTGCATTGGGCTGATCCTGTAATTATAGAAGAATTTGTTAATCTATTTGAATCTGACCCACATATTGTTGAGTTGTTCAGAATACAGAGAAAGCAACATAAAAATTATTCTTCAAGATTTAACAGTGATTATAAGAAACACGAAATCTTTAATGAAAATGATATTACAGATGATGTTGTAAAAGAAATCATCGATAAGCTAGATGATATAGAAGAACCTGTGGCTATGCCTGATGAATTTGAATGGAGAGAAGCTATTATTAAGTGTTATGATAGTTTTTATTCTAAAAAAATAGAAAGTTTTATTGATACTATTTACGAAGAATATCAAATGTATAAAGATATTGGTATAAAAGGGAGTAAAACCAAAGAACAATTATTAAAAGAACTTGCAAAAGATAAATATGTATCGAAACAGAGAAAAATAATATTAAAAGGCAGGAAGTACTTAAATGAACCTTTGGATTTTAATTTTTAATTAATTATATACAATTATAAATAATAATACCAACATATTATGAATTTTGATGATTTTGAATTTAAAAACAGAAATAGCTTACTTTCTATTGAATATACATTGCAAATGGACGAACTTAAGAATAAGTTTATTGATGACCTCACAAATAATGAGAAGTATAAAGAATACTTTTCAAAATTTGATCCAGCATCAATTCCGAGTTTTATATTACATTATGCAAAAACCAAGATCCATTTAATAGGTTTGTTTCATATTTATTTAGCACAAGAGAACCATAGTAAAGTGCTTAAATATAAAGAAGAAACTGTTGAAAGATTCAACTGGATAAAACAAAAGAAATTATGGGATCTTCAGATGCTTTGGAGGGCTGATAAAATAAAAATTAAGGAAATAGAACATAAATATGATTTTGAATTTTGGGGCGAACATATCGAACAATGCCCATTTCTGTCACCAATTACAAAAGAAGAGGTAGAAGTATTAAAAGAATACTTAAAATTAAATAATATTGATTATTTATATCATCTTAGCCCTTATGAATGGCAGAGTTATAGAAATATTATGGATAAAGACGATTTAGGTAATATAATAGATTATCCAGAATTCTATACTTTTTATAATGAAAAGCTAAATAAAGATTTCATGTTTGATTTACCAAACATAAGAGAAGAAAAAGAGAATTATTATTGGCGCATTTATGATAATAAATTTACCGAAGAAAGATTAGAAAGAGAAAAAGAGAATCCTCCACTTCCTTATATACCGCCACCAGTTGAAGAGCATTTGCGTCTTAGTTATCAGAATGCAGTTGAGTATGCCGAATTATATGAAAAAGACAAGCATTTTATTGAATTATTCAAACTATCAAATGATGAGTTTAAGCACAATAATACTTTAGATCCAAGTTGGGAATATGATGATATTATTAGAGTGTTTAATATCTTAAAAGAAGCAGAAGTTTCGGCTCCAATGCCCCCTGATTCAGATTGGAGAAATGCAATTATGAAATGTACTCAACAATTTATAAATGGAAGGATAATTGAAGAACTAGATACAGTTTATGAAGAATATTTAATGTTTTCAGAATTGGGAATTGTTTCTGGAATAAGTTATGAAGAATTAATGAAAGAAAAACCAGAAAAATGGTATCATGCTTTAGCAAATGGGGTTCTCAATGGGCGTGAATTAATGGGCGAACCAAGAGATTTTAACTTTTGATTTAGTGATTTGGTGATTTGATAATAATAATAATAATAATAATAATAATGGAACAAAAAGAAATTACTTTGAAAGAAAAATATAAAAACAGTGCTCAAAAACTTTTTGATTTGTGTGAGTATATTCAGTCAAAAGTGGCAATTTTAAAAGCATTAAATATTACTTTTTCTGACGAACAAGAACTATTTTTAGAGGCTGTAAAAGCAGCAAAAATAAAAATGAAAGAATGTATTGAAACTATAAATAATGATGAGCAGCATTTTGATCAGTTTGATTTGGATTATGAAATATATCAGACTACTTGCTCAATATGCAGGTCGGATTTAAAAATTATTGAATTTGCTAAAAACGAACTTGACCATGATTTTAATGTGTATAAGTGCGTTAATTGTGGTGTTGAAACTCAGGATGAGCTTCCTAACAGAATTGAGCATGTAAAAATATATTTCGAATATCAATATAAAATTTTTGATTTATATCTTAATGATAAGGCAGTAAAAAAAGAAAGTAGAAAAGAAATCTTAGCATTAAAAGCTGAGATGGTAGAACAAGAACAGTTATGTATATCCACTAATGACGAGGTAATAAGAACTAGAAATGAATCAAGAGATGCAATTTTAGATTTGATAAAAGCGTATGATGATATATATGACGAAATGTATTTAAACAAACATACATTCGATCCAGATATTACCGAAGCATAGGGGAGGTGATGAAACGAGATTCTAATTTTAAATAATTAAACAATGGAAAAAAAAGAAACTACTTTAAAAGAAGATTACATGACAGGAGCTAAGGAATTGTATGATTTGTGCGATTATATGCATAAAAAAGCAATGGTGTTAAAAGTATTAAATACCAGTTTTAATGAAACAGAAGAGTCGATAATGACTGTTGTTAGAGATACCAGAATAACAACGAAAGAAATAATTGATAAAATTAATAATGATGAGCAACATTACGATCAGTATGATCTGGATTATGAAATATATAAAACTACATGTCGTCAATGCAGGTCGGATATTAAGATTATTGAATTTGCTAAAAACGAACTTGGTCATGATTTTAATGTGTATAAATGCGTTAATTGTGGTATTGAAACTCAGGATGAGTTTCCTAACAGAATAGAGCATGTTAAAATTTATTTTGAATATCAATTTCAGATATTAGATATAGCACTTAATTCGGAGACGATGCCAGAGCAGGAAAAACAGTTTTTTAGAGATCAATACACCTCAATGAAAGCAGCTGAAGATAGATATATTGAAACAAATAATGCTGTATTAAAATCAAGAGAAGTATCAAGAAAAGCAATTTATAAGGCGATAACAGCATTCAAAGGTATGTATGACGAATTATTGCTATCAAAACATATATTCGACCGCGATATCAGCGAAGCATAGGGGAGGAGGAAATTTGGCGATTTAGTGATATAGTGATTTAATGATTTATGTAGTCATTCATAATTATTGTTATGCTTATTTTAATTTTAGGCATTTTAGGCATTTCAAACTTTAAGTACTTTATGTACTCTTTTTCTTGTTTTTCTTCACATAATCACTCATCGTACACTTTTCGAAATGCATAAAAAAATGACATAGGTAATGCTCATCACAGAAATGCATTTTATCTGCTATAGCAATATTAGTAAATTCCCCAGTAAGTAACATTTCTTTAATTTTTATCATTTTTTCGTTATCTTTATATTTTTGAATCGTTATAAATGTAATTTTTTTAAATTTTGAAGATATGTAATTTTTACTTAATTTTAATTTTTCACACATAATATCCGAAAGAGTATTTTTATTAATATCTTCTTCGTTGTTGATGCTTTCATGTATCAAATACTTTATCTTTCCAACTAATATTAAGTCTTTATCATCACTAATTTCGATTCCTATTTTAAGCAATTCTGCATTTAATGCTTCAATTTCTTCAGTACTCAAGTCTTTAGGTAGTATAATTTCGTTTAAATTAACTTCTAAAAATACTATTTCTTTCTTATTTAGTATATCACTCACCATCATGATGCATCTTTGGCATCGCATGTTATTTATATTTAATTTCATTTCTTATTTTTTAAGTGCTTTATAATTTTTTTAATAATTAATACACAAAAGTAATTCTTATTTTCAAGTAATTTGATATTTTACTAACAATAATTGGGGAATAGTTGAATTTCGCACTTTTTAGTAAAAATAACGCACTACCTAAGCGTAAATTTGTGCTTAATTTTGCATTATAATTTAAATACGAAAAAAAATGAACATTAAAGGCACATATTCTTACACTACTCATAAATATTCTGACGAATGTTTAGGGGTGAATTTTGTGCCTTTTTGTGAAGATCATTTAATATATATGATAAGTGATTTAAGTATAAAACTAAACAAAACATGTATAAATAAACTGAAATACTGTATAGTATATGGTAAAAGTATTGCAACAATGTTCGATTTTAGGCTCTTTGTTGGCTATTTATAGTTAAGTATAAATGAATAACAGTTAACTATAAATGAATAACAGTTAACTATAAATGAATAA
>CAYRBL010000174.1:0-7038 GCA_964422385.1 uncultured Bacteroides sp. | reverse complement strand
TTCCACAAACTTATTAATATTTTATCATACCAAAAAGTAAAAAAGAAAATCATTATATAAAATATATTCTGAATATTAAATAAAATCCCTGATATGATTAAAATTTGTAGTAATTTTGTAAAAAATATTTACAATGGAAGCAATTTTAATACAACCAAAGAATAAAACGGAGTTTAAGTTTTTAGCAGCTATGTTGAAAAAACTAAACGTAAACATAAAAACATTAGATATTGACGAAAAGGAAGACCTTGGATTAATTGAATTAATGAAACAGGCAGACAGAAGCCAAAAGGTATCTCGCGAAGAAGTAATGCAGAAACTAACTAAGAAATGAAAACAGAGTTCTTAAAACAATTTCATAAAGATTTAGATAAAATTAAACTTGATAAAATTAAGAATGGTGTTGTTGATCTTATTATTAATGTAGAAAATGCTACGAATATTTCGGAGATTAAAGATATTAAGAAGCTATCGGGGTATAAAAATGCCTACAGAATTAAATTAGGGAATTATAGAATTGGTGTTTTTATTGAAGATAATATTGTTGAGTTTGCAAGATTTATTCATAGGAAAGATATTTATAAAGTATTTCCATAAAAAACAAGAAAAGGTGCTTTGAACTCTAAACTCCCGCCTCGATTAAGCAAGAAGAAAGATGATATCAGGGTCACCGAGCGCAGCCCAGGTGTGTTTGCTTAAGTTGTATTTTATTTGTTTTACAAACGTATTAATTATTTATCATTTTATAAGAGTATCAAAATACAAATTAATCAAATTACGTTTTTAACTTGTATGAGTTGTTCTTTTATTATTACTTTATTATAGTTCCCTCTATCAATCCATAGTGAGTTCATAAATTTTATAATATTATTCTGCAAAAATTTGCCAGCTACTTCATTTTTCTTATAAATCATTTTTATTAGATTTAATATATAATCAATATTATTATGATGAATTTGGAATAATAAAGCATCAAAATTATGATTTGATAAATAAGGCATATATTCCCCATTTTCAATAAGACGTTTGCAATAATAATCTGCTAAAAGAATAAGAGAATTATTTGTATCTACAAGACCATACCAAATTAACAATAAAAAAGATCGTCCCCATTTGTTTTCTATTAAATAATTATTGATATAATTAGTGTATATTTCTTTGTTTTCATTATATCCTAATTTCATTAAAGTAGTAATAATGTGCCATTCAAATTCATAATCTATATCATTTTTAGTTTCATTATAAATACTATAAATTATAGATGCACCTTCTTTTAGTTGTAGCTTTTCAATAACTTCAAACCCCAAGTACCTCAAATTATTTTTATTTAACCTAATTTCATTTATAAAGAATTTAATAACAAAATCTCTTTCTTCTTGATCAGTATTGTTTATCTTTGAACATATTTTCCTTATTATTTCTGCGCCATTGTCATTGTATTTTTCATGTTCTTTATATAATCTATTTACTAGATCAATAATTATGTTTTCATTCATAATATATAGGATTTAAGGTAATAGAGTAATATTAATTTTTAGTATAATAATTTCATTTTAATGTTCCTTTCTTGATGACTATTGTGTCTTTAAAACACAACTCTTATGCTATTTATTATTATCCCCACAAACTTACAAATATTTTATCATACTAAAGAGAAAAAAGAAGATTCTTAAATTAAATACTATTTGATTTATTCGTTATCTATTGAAAGGGCAGGGCGGGTCTTTTTGATCTCTGCTCCAATTGTTGGATCTAAATTGATCAACCATATCTCATTTTGCTTCATAAAAGTCGGCATAATCAAGATTAGTAAATGCAGTTAATTCGCCATCTGTTGTATAATCTATTAGTAGCGCATTTGCTGCTTTTCGCAACTGATTGCTATCTTCCTTCTTACGGATTGAATGAATAGTTTGCTCAATCACATAAATTCGCTTTTGAAAAGGTAATTTCTGGATTTCTTTTATAAGCTCAATTGTTCTCATTTTTTTATTATTAAAAACGCAAAGATACAACAAATGTTTCATTATACTAAAACTATTATTATCTATAACATTTATTTAGTGTAGCATATTATTTCCCCGGCAAACTTACTAATAATTTATCATACCAAAGTGAAAAAATTAAAATAAATTAAAAATCACACCTCGATTAAGCAAGAAGAAAGATGATATAAGGGTCACCGAGCGCAGCCGAGGTGTCTGGCAAAACTTCATATTTATTTTACCCATCATACTTTTTAATAATTTATCATACCAAAAGTTTAAAAAGGATATTTTTTTATCTAGTAACCCTAGCATTTATGCTAGGGGGTAAATAATGGATAAGTTTTGGGGATTTATCCCTGATACTATATATATATTGTATGGGCTGAAGCCCCAATCATCCTTTTGTTTTGGTCCCCAGCATAAATGCTGGGGTTAGTAGATAAAATATTTATCATACCAAAAAGAAAAAAATAAAGTGATAAAAATAAATAAATATTATATGATGTTTTATAATTTAATTAGTAGTATCTTTGTACTATGATTAACAACAATAAATGTATCGATAGGATTGTGAGCTGTAGTGTTTGATTTTAAACACTTAATAGCAATAATAATTAAACCAGGTTTCTTCATTGATTCATTCTTTAGTTTGGTTGTCCACGCCAAATATTTAAAAATTCCTACTTTTTCTTTCAAAAGCTTTCTTTTATTTTTTAAAAAAGGCATATTTAGTGCTAAAAACATTGGCACATTTAAAAATAAATGGGCATCTGTAGGAACATACATGTGCAGACTTTTTGAAAAGTGGGCAAATGTAAAAACATACATGTGCAGACTTTTTGAAAAGTGGGCAAATGTAAGAACATACATGTACAGACTTTTTGAAAAGTGGGTAAATGTAAAAACATACATGTGCAGACTTTTTGAAAAGTGGGCGGTTGTAGGAACATACATGTGCAGACTTTTTGAAATATCTGCTACTGTTTTTTATTCAAATTTTATAAAATTTGAAAATTCAAATCAAAATTAAATTACAAAAATCATATTTAAAAAAATAAAAACAAATAATATTATAATAAAATGGAAAAAATTACACCAAGAACAGATGATGCACGCGAAGCTTCGATGACTGTCGCAAAAAACAGAAAAGATGGAGTTCTTCCTGCCGACAATATTTTTTCAGTTGACAATACAGCAGCATTGGATTTCCATCTGCCTTTGTTTTCGGGCATAAGAAATAGATTGCGTATTGCTGAAGAAGGATATCACGATAACGTAAAACTATTGGAAGCGGCTTTTGAAAAAGGAAAGTTCATAGCTTCGCATATTTGTCAGATGGTAAATTTTATGATTATTGATGGTAAACTTAGCTGGACAATAAGTAGTAGAACTTTTTATGGAATGATATTGGACGGACATTTGCCTCCAATGACTTCGCATAGGGAGATTATTGAGGCCCTAAACGATGTTATAAAAGGGGAAACCGACCACATTGCCGATGGAGGCGTTGCTTTAAAAGACATTACCAAGGCGGATGCTGTTGCGGCCCTTGCCGATATAAACGACAAGATGGCGTGGGTGCAGGATTCGAAAGATGCAATTGTAGAAATAGAAAAAGAATTAAAAGACGAGCGTAAAGAAATTGATAAACTTATGCCGCTTTTGTGGAGTGATATTGAGCACAAAGCACAGGGTTTGACAAAAGGTGCAAGTCATACTTTTGGGCTATTGTGGGGGATGCAATATAAAAATACAAAGGGATTGGGGATTTTAAATGCAAGCGTGGAAGACGAAGCCACCCACGAAAAATTAGCTGGTATCAGCATACGTTTGGGTTCGCCCGATGGCAAAGAAGGCGCCAAAACTATTTCCAATCTACATGGCGAAGCTATTTTAGAATCGCATAACTTGAAAGACACTTTTGTGGTTGTGCAAGATGTGCGCTACGATTTTTATAGCCGCGCAGTTATACTTACAGCCGGGGAAGAGCTAACGATTTTAATAAAACTTAAAAAGAAAAATATAGAGTAGGGGATTAGTGGCTTTTTTCATATTATTATAGTATTAGCAAAGCGTAATCCATAATAAAAGTATAAAAAAGAAAAAAGAAATGATGATATAAAAACAGCTTTAGATAAATTTGTGTAAGGCTGTTTTTGTAGCGAAAAATAAAGGAGGAGATAAAAAGAAAGACATTTATATTAAACTTATTTAAAAAAGTATTATCTTTGTAAAAAAAAAGAATATGCCGACATTATCAATGTTTTTCGGAATTATTATAAGGATGTATTATGCTCCCAAAGAACATAATCCTCCGCATATTCATGTATATTATCAGGATTATAAAGCAATTGTAAATATACTAAATTGCGAATTAATGGAAGGCGAATTACCTACCAGACAAGTTAGATTAGTATTGGCATAGGTGGAAATTCATACTGAGGAATTGATTGCCGACTGGAATTTATGTCAGAATGGAGAAAAACCGTTCTCAATTGAACCATTAAAATAAGAAAACTATATGTATTTAGCGATTAAAAATGTTAAACCAATAGATAATTACAATCTAATACTTACGTTTGAAAATGGAGAGAAACGTCAGTTTGATATGAATCCATTTTTAGATAAAGGAATCTTTAAAGAACTGAAGGATGTGTCAATTTTTAATTCTGTTAAAGTAAGTTTTGATACTATTCAATGGGATAATGAAGCAGATTTAGACCCCGAAATACTTTATACGCATAGTAAAAAGATATCAGAATGATTCTTCGATATTAGTTGCGTTATATAAAGTTTAATATTGTTAGATTTTTTTTAAGCAACATAAAATCATCAATGCTAAATCATCAAAAAGCATATAAATATATTAAAGAAAAACAATCTATTCTTGCTTTATTATACACATCTTAAATGTCTTTGAACTTTAAGTATTTCAAACTTTAAATACTTTAGGCATTCTTTTCACGTTAATGTTCATAAAAATGTTTAATAAACGAGATTTGTATATGATAATTTTAGTAATTTAGCTGCGATATTTAAGGATATGTCAAAACAAGAGGAAAAATACAACAAACGTCGGTTAAAAAGCTCATTTATAACTACAGTTATAAGTATTACTATGGTATTATTTATGCTTGGTTTAATAGGATTGATAATTTTACACGCTAAAAAAATATCAAATAACGTAAAAGAAAACATCGGATTCAATATTTATATTAACGAAGAGGTAAAAGAAGCCGATATCTTACAGTTTCAAAAATCAATTGATGCATCAGCTTTTGCTAAGTCAACAGAATATATTTCGAAAGATAAAGCTTCAAAAAAATTCATAGAGGATACAGGTGAAGACTTCGTAAATTTTATGGGATACAATCCGCTTCCAATTTCAATAGACGTAAGATTAAAAGCCGACTATGCCAATGAAGAAGCTTTGGCAGGAATAGAAAAACAGCTCAAGAAAAACGCAATTGTAAAGGATGTTGTTTACGAAAAATCCTTGTTGCAAAAAGTAAATACCAACATAAGTAAAATAAGTATCTTCTTACTTTCTTTTTCACTTTTATTATTAGTAATTGCGATTGCTTTAATAAATAATACCATCAGATTATCGGTATATTCTAAGCGGTTTTTAATAAAAAGTATGCAATTAGTAGGCGCCACCGAGCGATTTATAAGACGCCCATTTATAATAAAAGGCGTTTTAGGGGGAATATACGGAGCATTAATCTCGATAGTACTGCTTTTTGGCGTGATATTATTATCACAAAAGCAGCTTCCAGAGATTGTGAACATACAGGAAATTGATATGTTTTTAATATTATTTGGAATTGTAATCCTATTAGGCGTACTATTTTCGTGGATTTCTACATTTTTCGCAGTTAGAAAATATCTGCATATGAAAAATGATAGTTTATATTTTTAATTTTATTACTTTTGTCGAATCATTTTTATAATTATATAATAATATGGCACAGAATACAAAAAAAACTATAATAACCAACACACAAACCGCTGCTAAACCTAAGGTGCAGCCAGTTGGAGCCAAAGCAAAAACTACAGAATACAAGACTTTGGAATTTGCCTTTGGTAAAGAAAACTACAGATTGCTATTAATCGGTTTAGGTGTGCTGGCATTGGGCTACATCCTAATGATAGGCGGTGGAAGCGACGATCCAAAAGTATTTAGCGACAAGATTTTCGATTTTCAAAGACTAACTTTAGCACCAATTATTCTTATTATAGGATTTATCATAGAGGTATTTGCCATTATGATCAAACCTAAAGAATAATACTCTTTTCTCTTTATTTTCACTTATTAAAACAAAAAACTTATGACTTTTTTTCAAGCCATAATCATTGCTATTGTCGAAGGATTGACAGAGTTTTTGCCCATCTCTTCCACCTACCACATGGCGCTTACCTCTAAAATACTGGGGATAGATCTGGAAAATGATCTTTTCATAAAACTATTTATCGAAAGCATCCAATTTGGAGCTATTATCTCGGTTATTTTTCTTTACTGGCGTAAGTTTTTTGATTTTACAAAACTTAGTTTTTATTATAAAATAGTAGTAGCCTTTATTCCTGCAGCCATTGTAGGTGTAATCTTAAAGAAACATATCGATAGCCTAATCGGAAATCTTATGGTGATGACTATTATCACTTTTCTTGGAGGCTTTTTACTTTTATTTGTCGATAAATGGTTTAATAAGTCGGATGAAGAAAATATAGATAATGTAACTTATAAAAAATCTTTCTTTATTGGGATCTTCCAATTACTAGCAATTGTAATGCCTGGATTCAGTCGTTCGTTCGCCACGATAATGGGAGGAATGCAGCAGAAATTAAGCAGAAAACTGGCAGCAGAATTCTCTTTCTTTTTAGCTGTACCAACGCTTGCCGGAGCATTTGTAAAAAGTATGTGGGATGCCTACAAACACACACCTCAATTATTATCTTCATCAAATATTACTTTTTTAGTTTTAGGAAATATTATCGCATTTATAGTAGCAATGATAGCTATAAAGAGCTTTATCGCCATTCTTACCAA
>CAYRBL010000173.1:0-7161 GCA_964422385.1 uncultured Bacteroides sp. | reverse complement strand
TTTAATACTACTTTAGTTGTAGAAATATTAAGAGTAGCCGGAAGAATAATCTGGGTAAAACCACCATCAGTTACACCCTTTTTAACTTCCAACATACGATACTCAGTAAATGCTTTTCCATTTTCATCTTTATTCTTTTCAAAGATAAAAATATAATCTTTATCATCAAAACTAACCACAGCATCCGAAGGCAATGCTGTTACCTTTTCGCCACCCGATTCTATAATTGCATTCACAAACATACCCGGCATAATGTTATGGCATAAATCAGTAACCTTAGCAAACACCTTATATGTTTTATCTGCATTTATCGATTTGCTAGTTTGATAAACAGTAGCCTGATGTTGCTCAGATTCATTATTAATATAAAAACGTATTAGTTGATTTTCTAAAACCTTGTCGGCATCCTTCTCAAACAAATTAAGTTCTAATAGTAAATTATCTTTATTTACTACCTCAAACAATACATCCGAAGACGATACAAATTTACCAATATTAATATTTACAGCTTTAATAAAACCAGTAATCGGAGAAACCAAAGCAACAGAACGACTCATGTTATTTTCGGTAAGATTAGAAGGATTTATTCCTATTAATTCAAGTTTTTGCTCTAATGCTTTAAGTTGTGTTTTATAAGTTTTATAATCTGCTGTTACTTGTTGTACATTTTGTTTTGAATAAACGTCGTCCTTATACAAATCAGTATGACGTTTGTATTCTGCTTCAGCATATTCTAGTTTAATTTTAACTTCTAAATAGTTTTGTTGGATGTTTACAAACTCTTGATTTTCGATAATAGCTAATGTTTGGCCTTTAGTAACTGCATTTCCTTGTATAATATTAATAGTTTTAATAAAACCACCCATTGAAGCACACACATTTGCCAATCCTTGAGGAGCAACTGATACTACTCCGTTAGCTTTTAAAGTTCCATTTAACGAATGCATCTCTATCTGGCCTAATTCAATGTTTGCAAGTTTTATTTGATCTGCTCTTAATTCTACAATGTTTTCAGGCAAATTCTCTGCTTCCTTTCCTGCATCTTTAGCACTTTTACCACCTTTGCAAGCTACCAATACTACTACAAATATTGATATAATAAATATTGTTTTGAAAATATATTTTGACATACTGTTATTTTATTAAAAAGTTTTTCCTGTAATAAATTCTAAATTAATTATAGTTTGATTTAAATTATTAATGGCATCCAAATTATTTTGTTTTATACTTAAAGCCCTATTAAGACTCAAAACATAATTCAGATAATCAATAGCTCCTGCCTTGTAACTACGTGTTGATTGTTCAATAATCAGATCAGCTTCAGGTACCGCCTGGGTTTGATAATAGCTTACACTTCCTAGATATTTCTTATACTCTTCAATTAAATTATTATAATTAACAAGAAGTGATTTGGTAAAATATTCTGCATTTAAGCCTACAATTTGCTCATTTATTCTAGCAGCTTTTATTTTAGAAATAGAAGGCTTGAACCAAATAGGAACTGATATACCCAATTGAAAACCTGTGAAACGATCGCTTGAACCGAAAGTACGTAAGCTGCCATTTATCTCTTGAGTACCTTGCATCGATTGTGTAAAATAAGCAACATTAAAATCAGGTAAAATCCTACTAGTTTCAAGTTTTTTCTCATAAGCAGCTATATTGTTTTGTTGAAGAACATAAGACAAAGATGGATTTTGAGAGATAGCAGCTTCATTATCTATAGAAAATTGGATAGAGACTGGTTTTAAAATAGAATCTACAGGATAAAATGTTTCTTTTGTATTTAAAGCTAAAACAAATTTTCGATTATAAATAATGATATCAGCTTTCACTTGCTGTAATTCGTTTTTAACTTCCATACTTTGCGAACGGGCAGTTATCATTTCAAGTTTATTTGTTTCGCCAGCAATAGCTCTCAACTCTGCAGCACGTTGGAATCCTGAAAAAAGGGAATCCTGAAAAAGTAATAACTTTTGTTTAGAATATAGATAAACTAATTGCCAATATAATTGCTTAACTTGATTAGAAGCTTCAAGTTGAGAAATATTCAGTTGACATTCGCTACTTTTTACTTTTTCATTTGCAAGTTTATTTTGATTAATATATACAGTTGGAAAAGCAAATGATTGAGAAATCGTTATATTATCATCTTTAACAAAAGAATTAATCTGTCCTTTTTCATATAAAAAACTTGTTTTGCCAATATCAGTTGAAGCTCCTTTTAATGCTTTTTGCAATTCAATATTTAAAGCAGCATTTCGAATAGTAAGATTACTATCCATAGCAATTTGAATAGCATCTTTTAAACTAATAGGTTTAGCCTGCTGTGCAATTAAAGAATTAGAAGCAAAGGAAAATAGAATAAATAATAATAAAGATGCTTGTTTAATCCTTTTACTAATAAAGAAATTAAGTTTGAACTTAGAAGATGATAAAAGAATGTAGAATACTGGAAGTATAACTAAAGTTAGAAATGTAGCAGTAATTAAACCTCCTATAACTACAGTAGCTAGTGGTTTTTGAACTTCGGCACCAACAGAATTAGACAAAGCCATAGGCAAAAAACCAAAAGAAGCTACAGCAGCAGTCATAATAACCGGACGCAATCGAGTTTTTAACCCTTTCAAAACTCTTTCTGTAATATCAATAACACCTTCCTTTTCCAATCGATTGAATTCTGAAATAAGTACAATCCCATTTAATACAGCCACTCCAAATAAAGCAATAAAACCAACACCTGCAGAAATAGAAAAATTCATACCTCTAGACCAAAGAGCGAAAACGCCTCCAATAGCTGATAAAGGTACAGCTGTAAAAATTAACAAAGATTGTTTAATCGAATTAAACGTAAAGAACAAAAGCACAAAAATTAAAAGTAAAGCAATAGGAACTACAACCATTAGTCTATTCTTAGCAGTTTCCAGATTTCTAAATTGTCCACCATAAGAAATATTATATCCAACAGGTAACTTCACTTGCTTTTCAATTTTAGTAGTTACTTCATCAATTACAGTTTCAACATCTTTATTTCTGACATTAAAACCAATATTTATTCGACGTTTTGTATTTTCTCTTGAAACCTGAGCTGGCCCTGATTGAATAGAGATATCAGCTAGTTGTTCAACAGAAATCTGACCACCACGTGGTAAAGCAACAGCAATGTTTTTAACATCCTCCAAACTTTGTCGATAATCTTTATCCAATCTAACGACTAGGCCAAATCGTTTTTCTTCATCATATACAACTCCAGCCTGACTACCTGCAAAAGCAGCTCTTAATACTTTATTTACATCGTCAATTGATAAACCATATTGTGCTAAACGGTCTCTATTATAATTAATTTGCACTTGAGCAAGTCCTGTTACCTTTTCAACATTAATGTCTTCAACCCCTTCAACACTTTGAATTATCTTTTCGATTTTTGAGGCTTTGTCTGCTAAAATAGTAAGGTCATCTCCAAAAATCTTTATAGCAATATCCTGCTTTGATCCTGTCATCAATTCATTAAATCGCATTTGAATAGGTTGCTGAAATTCGAATTTAACACCAGCTAATACAATTAGTTTTTCTTGCATCTTTTCAACTAATTCTTCACGGGTTTTAGCAGAAACCCATTCGTTTTTATTCTTAAGAGTAATAATATAATCACCCGTTTCCATCGGAGTAGGATCAGTAGGTATTTCGCCAGCACCTATTTTACAAATTGTATGTTTGATTTCTGGAAAATTCTCAAGAAGTATTTTGTTAGCCTTTTTTACCATATCAACAGTATTCGTAAGCGATCCTCCTTGCAAAGTAATAACGCCAGCAGCTAAATCTCCTTCTTCAAGTTGAGGAATAAACTCTCCTCCAAGATTGTTAAAAACTACTAAGCTAAAAACAAATAATAGAACCGCAGAAACTGAAATGAGTATTTTATGATTAAGTGCAAATAAAATTACAGGATTGAATGCTTTGTTAAACCAATCCATTATTTTATCAGAAAGATTTGGTTTGTATTCAGTTTTTTTATTTAAAAACAAAGCAGAAGCCATCGGAACATAGGTAAGAGAAAGTATAAAAGCGCCAGCAATAGCAAATACAACAACCAATGCCATCGGTCTAAACATTTTGCCCTCGATACCAACTAAAGCTAGAATTGGAAGGTAAACAATCATTATAATAATTTCTCCAAAAGTTGCAGCTTTTCTTATACGACTTGAAGCAGTAAAAACTTCATCATCCATTTGCTTTTGGGTTAATTTAGCGACGCCATTATAATGTTTCTTACTCATCATAATTCGATGAACAACACTTTCAACAATTATAACTGCTCCATCAATTATTAAACCAAAATCAATAGCTCCTAAACTCATCAAATTACCTGAAACGCCAAATAAATTCATCATCGCTATAGCAAATAGCATAGCCAGAGGGATAACAGAAGCTACAATTAACCCTGCTCTAAGATTTCCTAATAATAAAACCAGTATTAAAATAACTATTAAAGCACCTTCAATTAAGTTTCTTGAAACAGTGCCAATTGCTCGACCAACAAGTTCCGAGCGAACAAGAAAAGGTTCAATCTTTACACCATTGGGAAGCGATTTTTGAATAGAAGCTATTCGACTTTCAACATTGTTAACAACTTCATGAGCATTTTCTCCTTTTAGCATCATAACTACCCCTCCTACTGCCTCAGAAGTATCAACTACAAAAGCCCCATATCGTGTAGCACTACCATATTGAACTGAAGCAATGTCTCTAACCAAAACTGGAGTTCCATTATTATTCGATTTTACTACAATTTTTTCAATATCTTCAATAGTTTTAACCAATCCAATACCACGGATAAAATATGCATTTGGCTTTTTATCAATATATGCACTACCTGTATTTTCATTATTTCTCTCTAGAGCAACAAAAATATCAGTTAGTGATATATTCATACCTCTTAATCTTTCGGGATTAACAGCAATTTCATATTGTTTCACAAAACCACCATAGCTATTAATATCGGCCACTCCTGAAGTACCTAACATTTCTCTACGAACTACCCAATCCTGAATAGTGCGTAATTCCATAGGATTGTATTTTTTTTCAAATCCTTTTTCTACAGCCAGGCGATATTGATAAATCTCACCCAAACCAGTTGATATAGGAGCAAGTTCAATTTTTGCAAGTCCTGAAGGGATACCTTCCTCAGCTTCTTTTAAGCGTTCACTTAGTTGCTGACGTGCCCAATAAACATCAACACCATCTTTAAAAACTACTGTAACTACTGATAAACCTAATCGAGAAATAGAACGAAGTTCGATAATATTTGGAATATTTGCTACTGCTACTTCAATAGGTGCAGTTATGAAACTTTCGACTTCTTGTACTGCAAGTGAAGGAGCTATGGAAATTACTTGTACCTGATTATTTGTAATATCAGGAATGGCATCAATAGGAAGACGAGTTAAAGAGTAAGTCCCCCACCCTATTAATGCAAGAATAAATAATCCGACAATAAATTTATTCTTAATTGAAAAACGAATGATGCGTTCAATCATAAAATATAGAAATAAATAAATAGAAATAAACTTCAATACTGTGATAAATATTGAAATAAAATAAAAGTAAAAATAAGTAGGTCTTAACTTATTTTAGGAGGTTGCCAAATTGAAACGCACAATTCTTTTAGAGAAGTAGGTTTGTAAATTGAAATATTTTTACTAGTAAAAGTAAAACATTCAAAATGTATTAATGAAATTTGATTTAAAATAGGTGTTGCACAACAATTACACGTGCAAAAAGGTGAACAATGATCTTGCATTTCTCCCTTATGATTAGAATTAGAATTATGAGATATTTCTTGCTTATGACTACAAGAATTACCTAAATCATCAACACAAGGAATTGTATTGAGAATAATAATATAAAAGGATATTATGTAGACAAACATTTTCATCATAAGAGTGCAAAAGTAATCAATATTTAAATATAAACAATAGCTATGATATTATTAATTTAGTTATTTAATGTACTACCATTTTCAGAAATATCTTTTTTCAAAACAATTTTAAGAAAAATAAAACCAATAGTTCCTGATATAAATGAAGCGCACAAAATCATAAATTTTGAATTGTTTATTATTTGAGCATCCTTAAATGCTAGTAGAGTAATAAATATTGACATTGTAAATCCAATTCCTGCTAAAATACTAGCGCCTAAAATATACTTCCATTTTAAATCAGATGGCAATATACATAAACCTAAAACAACCGAAATAAAACTAAATAAAAGTATGCCAATAGGTTTGCCAATTATAAGTCCAGATAATATACCAAAACTATAAGGTTGTGTGAAACTAGTATGCCAGTCTGAATTAATAATTATAGCTGTATTAGCCAAAGCAAAAATGGGAAGAATTAGGAAAGCAACTGGTTTGTTTAAATAAGTTTCTAATTTAATAGACAAGGATTTGTTATTTCTTTTTGTTATTGGAATAGTAAAAGCCAATATTACACCTGAAATAGATGCGTGAACTCCTGAATGTAACATAAAATACCACATAATTATCCCACCAATTAAATATGGAAAAAGTTTGTTAACTTTAAGTCGATTTAGTAATAATAAAAGTAAAAAGATAAAAAATGAAATTAATAGATTTGATAAACCAAGGTAGCAGAATAAAAAAGCACTATTATTATTATTGCTCCTAAATCATCAATTACTGCTATAGCTGTTAAAAAGACTTTTAATGATATTGGAACTTTTTTACCAAGTAAAGACAGTATACCAACAGCAAAAGCAATATCTGTAGCCATTGGAATTCCTGCTCCAGATTGAGTAGGAGTATTAAAATTAAAAAACGTATATAATAGTGCAGGAAATAGCATTCCTCCAAAAGCTGCTATAACAGGTAAAAGAGCATATTTGGAATTTGAAAGTTCACCAAAATATATTTCTCGTTTTAATTCTAAACCAATTAATAAAAAGAAAATTGCCATTAGGCCATCATTAATCCAGTTTTCGATACTAAAATTTAATAATTTATGGTGCCAAAAAAGAATATAATCATTTTGAATAGCTGAATTGGCAACTACTAAAGATATAATTGTACAAAGCACAAGTGTAAGACCACCTGCTTTTTCGTTCTCGTAAAATTCATTAAATAATCTCGTTAATTTCAAT
>CAYRBL010000172.1:0-7189 GCA_964422385.1 uncultured Bacteroides sp. | reverse complement strand
TTATCGATGTGTATAGAGGTGTGAAACCGCCCATGAAAAACATCGTTAATTATTCTTTATACATTTTATTCTTTCCGCAACTTATTGCCGGCCCTATCATTCGTTTTAATGAAATTTCGGATCAGATTATTGATAGAAAAGAGCAAGAGACTATAGATAATAAGCTGGCAGGTTTCTTTAGATTTATTATTGGATTGGCTAAAAAAGTACTTATTGCAAATGTAATCGGCTTGGAAGCTGACCGAATATTTGCAATGGATTTGAATATGCTTAACACACCGTTGGCGTGGCTGGGTGTGCTTGCCTACAGTTTTCAAATATATTTCGATTTCTCCGGCTACTCGGATATGGCTATAGGAATTGCCCGAATGCTTGGCTTTGTTTTTCCAGAGAACTTCAACAATCCTTATATTTCGCAAAGTATAACTGAGTTTTGGCGACGTTGGCACATGACCTTAAGTCGTTGGATGAGGGATTATCTTTATATTGGTTTAGGGGGAAACAGAGTGAGTAAAAACAGATTGTATTTAAATCTTTGGATTGTTTTTCTTTTATCCGGTTTATGGCATGGAGCTGCCTGGAACTTTGTGATATGGGGCACGTATCACGGTTTGTTTTTGATTGCCGATCGCATCTTTCTTGGTAAGATATTAACTAAGATTGGGAAGTTTCCTGCCATGTTTTTTACTTTTGTTTTGGTGTTAATAGGATGGGTATTCTTTAGAGTTGAAAACATTTCGCAGGCTTTTGCTTTTATTGTAAAGATGTTTTCTTTTAATTTAAAAGAAGCAAATCTTAACTTAGATAATAGATTCTACTTTATTTTGATGTTAGCTGCTGTTTTTTCTTTTGTCAGAGCTTTTACTTTTGGCAAATGGTTTGAAGAACGCATTTATACAACTAAATTCAGCTTGTCTGGCTCCCTTGGTATGACAATATTATGCGTTGTTTTTTTCGTTTTATGTGTAGGTTGCATCACTTCCTCCGGTTTTAATCCATTTATTTATTTTAGATTTTAATAAAAAAACAAATGGAAAAGAAACTAAAAAATATACTTTTTATAATAATAATGTGTCTGCTATTTGTGTCTTTTGCGCAATATCAGTTTAATTTTATTAAAACAAATCCTCTTGATGGTTCTTACGAGAAGTTTGAGAAACCTTCTTTTAAATATTTCACGTGGCAGCGTTGGTTTAACGAAGATTTTCAGAATACTTTTAATACTAAATTCGAAAATAATATTGGCTTTCGCAATCCTTTAATTCGTTTAAAAAATCAAATTGATTATTCCCTATTTAAGGTTTCGAATAATTATAAAGTTATCATTGGTGCAAATAATTGCCTATTTGAAGAAGGCTATATTCTGGATTATTGTGGGCAGAACTTTGTTGGAAAAACTTATATTGACGAAAAGCTAAGACGTGCTAAATGGGTTCAGGATTATTTAAAAACAAAAGGCATCGACCTGATCTTTGTTTTTGAGCCAGGAAAAGCAAGTTACCACTCCGAATTTATTCCCGAAAGGTATCATCCTGAAAAGAAATTGCTCTCAAATTATAAGTTTTATACGCAACGTTGCAAGGAGCTCGGCATTGCAAATCTTGACTTAAATAAATGGTTTCTTTCTTTAAAAGACACCACAAAATATCCTTTGTACCCTCGTTATGGCGTGCATTGGAGTACTTACGGCATGATGCTTGCTGCGGATACTTTGATTAAATATATTGAGAAAGTGCATTCGATACAGATTCCTCATATTTATTGGAACGAAATGACGATTACAAACAAATTGAAGGATGCCGATTTTGATATTGAGAAAACTTTAAATCTTGCTTTCGAACTTCCGCATGAAACGATGGCCTATCCTAAATTGCTTTTCGAACAAAATAAAGCTAAAACAAAACCTAATGTTTTAACGATAGCCGATAGTTATTACTGGAGTATTTTCAATAATAATATCCCTCAGAATATATTTTCGAAGCAACAGTTTTGGTATTATAACAAAACTATTTATCCTGATATTTGGGGCGAGAATGCGAAATATGTTGATAAATTAGACTTCAAAAAAGAGGTAGAATCGCAAGACGTAATTCTGATTATGCTTACAGAAATGAATCTTTACAATGCATTTTATCAATTCACCGATGATGCCTATAAACTATATTGCACAGATTATAAGTTAGATTCTGTTTACGAAAGTAAGTGTAAACTTTTAAATAACTCCTCTACCTATGTCGATATTATTATCGAAGCGGATAAAACACAAAAGAAGTTTGAAGATGTTTTAAATAAAAAAGCTTTGCAAACTAAATAAAGATAAAATTAGGTTGTTGCTTAAAATTACACCTATATTTCTTTTGTTTTTATAATAAAAAAAGAAAGAGCATAAGCATCATAAGTCTTTTTTTTATAATGCTAATATTGTTGTTAGTAAAATCTACGATTTTAAGCAATTCACAATAGTGAGAAACTAAACCAACGCATTTTGGTGATAAATTTTATTTTGGGATATTAAAAGTGTATATCTTGAATTAAGCCATATTAAATTCATATCTAAAGTTTGTAGTTTTAGTTTTCATTTATTCAATATAGCTTCATTTCATGCAGTTTCTTTATTTTTTTATTTATGATAAAAACAAAATACATAGTTTGAAGATAACTTTATTTAGATTGCCATAAAAGTAAACAGATTGTCAAACCCGCTACTATCGGATGCGCCAAACCATATGGTTTTACGTTCCCGCTACAATCGGGTGTGCCAATCCGTGTGAATCGTCACACCCGCTACAAACGGATGTGTCAAATCGTGAGATTAGGTACATCCGCTGCTATCGGATGAGTCAAACCGTACGATTAGGCACATCCGCTACGAGCGGATGCGCCTAATCGTGTAAAGTAGTGCTAATCACATTAAAGATACACAAAGATTGCACGAAATTGTGTTGTATCAATTAAAATTAGGTTTATACTATTTAGATTTGTAATAGACTAAATAATATTATATCAAACCATTATAGTTTAGCTTTCGCTGAAATTAGTTTTAGTTTATAAGTCATAGATTATTCATCCTCCAATTAATTTTATGAACAAATGGTATCTTTTTAACAAAAAATATCTAACGCTATTCAGTATTAATGTTTATTTTTGTTGCTTATTTAAAAATTATAATCAAAATATATATGAGAGCAGTTATTTTAACTATGATGTTAATGTTTGTTGCATTTTTAGGCAACAGCCAGGAAATACAAGTAACTAGAGTGAAGAAAGTATGCAACGCAGATGTTTTTGCAAACCAAACAGGGACGCTAATAAAGCAAGAATACAATGATTTGGTTGAAATAAATAAATGCAAGATAAGTTTAGTGCATTTAACTAATCTAAAGGATAATAAAGATATGCATACGTTGAGATTTGAGTTTGTAATGTGTAATGTTATCGCAAATTTGGATGAAGACGAAATTGACGATATGTTGAAATATTTAAATGATATTAAGAACACTCACATTAAAACAAAGCCTAAAAAATACACTGAACTGATGTTTAAAAGCAGAAGTGGCTTTGAATTTGGATGCTATTTTGAAGATGATAAATGGAAGTTTTATATGAGAACAGAGACTCTTGAAAAATGCATAGTTCCAATAGATATTAAAATGGATAAGTCAGAATTCTTTATTTTAGTTTCGGCAATTGAACAAGCAAAAGGGAATTTGTAAGAAATAAAAGCATAAAAAAAGAACCCTGTCAGATTAATATAAATATGACAGGGTTCTTTTTTTTATTTTGATAAAAATTAGATTCCTTTAATTTCTTTTATAAGATTATTTAAAGTTGCATTGGTCTGTTTATTAACTTTAACCAAAGGTAATCTTAAATTGTTTGAGCAAAGTTCCATCATTTCTAAGGCTGCTTTAATACCACTTGGACTTCCGTCTTCGAATAAAGCATTGATAAATTTAAGAAGTTTGTAATGTATTTCTCTAGCTTTTTTCACGTTTCCTGCTAATGCAAGGCTCACCATTTCGGAGAATTCCTTAGGGAAAGCATTTGCCACAACCGAAATAACTCCATCAGCACCAGCAGCAATCAAAGGTAATGTTAGCGCATCATCTCCTGAAATAACCAAGAAATCTTTAGGTTTATTTTTAATAATATCCATACATTGCATCAAATTTCCTGAAGCTTCTTTGATACCTATGATTCCTGTAACTTCTTCAGCTAATTTTAATGTAGTTTCAGCTGTAATATTAACACTGGTTCTTGATGGTACATTATATATTATCATCGGAATAGGCGACACATCGATGATGCTTTTGAAATGGTAAAACAATCCTTTTTGTTGAGGTTTGTTGTAATATGGGGACACTGTAAGTATTGCAGAAATGCCATCAAAGTTAGTGTTCTTCACTTGTTCTACCATCTTTTGTGTGTCATTTCCACCCACTCCTAAAACAATAGGTACTCTTTTGTCGACAGCTTCTATAATAAAATCTGTTACAGCTATCTTTTCATTCTCCGAAAGTGTTGCAGTTTCGGCTGTAGTGCCAAGAGCCACAATATAATTGACATCGTTAATGATGATGTGTTCAACTATTTTGCCGAGTGAAGTAAAATCTACGGTTCCGTGTTTATGAAATGGTGTAACTATGGCGACACCAGTCCCTTTAAATTCCTTAATCATTATTTTTGGGTTTATTATTTATGATACTAAGATAATGCAAAACTAAAGAAATAAATTCTTCTAAAGATGTTTTAGGATTTATATCTATCATCAAGTCGTAATTTTTTGTGTTGAAATCACCACCTTTCCCAACCTTATATCGAGCTCTCGACAAGCCTCCTATATATTTAGTATGGAAACTTTCGTTTAAAGAAAGGTCAATTAAAATGTCGAATTCAGTTTTGATAAAATCATTTACATAGGTACTTTTAGGCTTATCATACCAATTTAAATCTTTGCTATCATAAAAGTCTAACGACAATCTTTCGATAGCATAAATGGGTCGAACATCTCCATTGAAAAAACCTATTGCCTTAGCAGTGATTTGCTTGTCCTGGAAAGTTTTTATTAGTTGCGTAATTTGCAAATAGGTTTGCTCACTTTCCAAAGTATAGATTATACCAATATTTTTAGCCTCATCAATGTTGATGATTTTACGTTGACGAATAACTTTTGGGAGATTCTTCGACAAATATTGAGACCCTACGAATTCTTTTATTTTTTTTATTACACTCACAAATAAAGCTTATGATGATTATGAATACTTAAAAATATTGTTTGTAAAAATACTAATAATATAGATATAAACGGAAGTATTCTTTACGATTTTTCTTTTTTAACGTTTTTTTTGAAGACTTACCTATGTTTATGTGTTCTTATTGCTTCTTTTTTGAAAGATTTTAATTACTTTTACCAAAAAATAATTAGCAATTTGAAAGTAACATTTCTCGGAACTGGAACATCTCAGGGAGTACCCGTTATAGCTTGCGAATGCGATGTGTGTTTGTCGTCGGATTCTAAAGATAAGCGCTTGCGTTCTTCGGTGATGATTGAATTTAATAATAAAGTGTTTGTAATTGATGCAGGTCCTGATTTCAGGTATCAGATGTTGAGGGCAAAGGTTAAGAAGTTGGACGCAGTTATTCTTACACATGCTCACAAAGACCATATTGCGGGCTTGGACGACGTAAGAGCTTTTAATTTTATTCAGAAAAAAGCTTTAGATGTGTATGCCAAAGACGATGTTTGTATGCAAATTAGAAATGAGTTTTCGTATGCTTTTGCCGTTTATAAGTATCCAGGAGTACCCGAAATTAATCTTCATTCTATCGAAAATAAACCTTTTTTTATTGACGAAACTAAAGTAATTCCTATTAACGTTAGACATTTGCAACTCGAGATATTTGGTTATCGAATTGATGACTTTACATATATTACCGATGCTAATTATATTTCGGAAGAAGAAAAAGAAAAGTTAAAAGGATCAAAGGTAATTGTTTTAAATGCTCTTAGGAAAAAGAAGCATATATCTCATTTTAATCTTGAAGAAGCTGTTGCGCTTTTGGAAGAATTAAAACCTGAAAGGGCATATCTCACACATATTAGCCATATGATGGGTTTCCATTCGGAGGTAGAAACAGAGCTGCCCGATTTTATAAAATTAGCGTACGATAATTTAACTATTCAAATCTAAAATAAACTACTTATGAATAAATTAAAACTAAAGATTAGATACGAGTGGGTTTTGGCTTTGTTTTTTATTGTTTTCTTTATGTTAGAACTCATTAATAGCAGGTTTTGGCTTAACGATTTTAAAGTATACTACCTCGCTGCTCAAAACTTTGTAGCTGGAAAACCTATCTATGGCATCCCTTTCGGCCTCGATTCTGGTTACTATAAATACGCTCCTTTTGCGTTGTTTCCTTTTATTCCAATAAGTTTTTTGCCTTATTTTTGGGCTTCTTCTTTGTATTATTTTATAATTGCTTTTTTTTTTATCTTTTTAATTAAACTTAGTTTTAATACTATTATTAATGTCTTTCCTTTTATAAATAAAACAAAGCAAACAGTAGTGTTTCTTACAATTCTGGTTGTCCTCAATCACGTATATCGCGAGATGCATATGGGGAATATCAATCTTCTTCTGACTTTAATTTATGTTTATAGCTTAAAACTTTTGATTGAAAAAAAGGATTCGAAAGCTGGTTTGCTTATAGGATTAGGTATTATTTTTAAGCCTCATTTTATAGCATTGATTCCTTTTTTATTTTTGTATAAAAGATACAAGACTACTGGAGTTGTTCTTCTAACAATCTTAACCGGTTTGCTGTTGCCAGCTTTATTTGTTGGCTTTGGCGCTAATATAGATTTACTCCATAGCTGGATTGGAATGCTGAAGATGCATAATGTAAATCTAAGTATGAGCCCCGATACTATTTATGCTTGGATAAATAAATTACTAAGTCTTTTTAATTTTCAGCAGGAAGGAAGTATTTATATTTTGGTGTTAGTTTTTATTATAAGTTTAAAATATCTTGCTTTTTTTCTTTTAAATAAAAACAAAGAAAAGTATTTGAAAGCTGAGGTGAATTCTTTCAATAGACAACATTTTGCGATTACTTATCTTATGATTATTGCTTTTATTCCAGATCGGAAGAGCACACGTCTGAACTCCAGTCACCTGAAGCTATC
>CAYRBL010000171.1:4724-7264 GCA_964422385.1 uncultured Bacteroides sp. | reverse complement strand
AGATAGCTTCAGGTGACTGGAGTTCAGACGTGTGCTCTTCCGATCTCTGCTGTTTCAGGATATATAAATGTAAAAGGCACTAATAGTTGCGGTATTGGTGGAATAAGTAATTTAGCTGTTACTGTTAATCCTTTGCCTAATGCTGCTGGTACAATAACCGGCCCTCTTACTGCTTGTCAGGGGCAAGGTGCTCTTACTTATAAAACTACTTTGGTTACGAATGCTACTTCTTATGTGTGGACTTTACCTACAGGTGTTACTGGAACAAGTACTGTTGATAGCATCGTTGCTAATTTTACTTCCACTGCAACTTCAGGTGCTATTACTGTAAAAGGGCATAATAGCTGCGGTGATGGCACTGCTGCTTCTTTAAATATAACTGTAAATCTTTTGCCAACTACTGCTACATCTATTAATGGTTTGGCTAATGTTTGTCAGGGGCAAAGTAACATTGTGTATTCCACTTCTTCTATCGCGAATGCGCTTACTTATGTTTGGACTTTCCCTACTGGTGCAAGTGGAACTAGTACTACTAATACTATTTCGCTTAATTATAGTGCCTCTGCCGCTTCAGGAAATATTACTGTTAAAGGACAGAATGCTTGTGGTGATGGTGCTGTATTTTCTAAAGCTATTACTGTTAATACCATCCCTGCAACTCCTGTGATTACTCAAAACAATAATACACTTACATCAAATAATTCTATCGGTAATCAATGGTATAATTTAGCTACAGGGTTGATTAGTGGTGCCAATGCTCAACAATATTTGCCACAGCTTATAGGAAATTATTTTACCATAGTTACCCTTAATGGATGTACTTCCGATTCTTCAAATATTATTTATTATGATAATACAGGTATTAATAATACTGATGCTAAGGATATATACATCATATATCCTAATCCTGTAAAAGATGTTTTAACTGTTGAAACAAATACAAATAATAGCTATAATCTAGAGATCACAAATCAACTGGGACAAACTATTTATAGTTCTATTATTAAAAATAAAAAAATAATTGATGCCTCTTTTTTTGCAAAAGGAGTTTATGTTATTAAATTAATAAATAATAAAGAAAGCAGCATTAAGATGTTTGTAAAGGAATAAATATTAATATAATTTCTTTATTTATCTTTAAAATAAAAAGAGGTATATGTTTGAATACGTATGTCTCTTTTTTATTTAATACAATTTATTTTATTTATTTTATAATAAGCTATCATAATAATATAAAAAATATGGTTTGATATAAACTATTTTCTTAATTTTGCCACTTAAAAAATAATCAGCCTAAATCTTATAAATAATAATAACTCATGATAGAAAAAATATTAGTAACGGGTTCGGCAGGACAGATTGGCTCTGAACTGGTACTTGCTCTTCGCAACATTTATGGAAAAGACAATGTGATTGCCTCTGACAAATGTCCGAATACAAATTCAAAACTTTCGGATTCAGGACCATTCGAGTTGCTTGATGTAACCGATAGAAATGAAATGGCAAAGATTGCTGACAAATATAAAGTGAATGCTATCGTACATTTGGCTGCACTTTTGTCGGCTACTGGCGAAAAAAATCCTTTGCTAGCTTGGGATATTAATATCAATGGTACAATAAATGTATTTGAGGTTGCCCGCGAAAGAAACATGGAACGCGTTCTGGTACCTAGTTCTATCGCTGCTTTTGGCCCTTCAACACCTGTTGTTAACACTCCTCAGGAAACTATTTTGAGACCTACAACTATGTATGGTATCACTAAAGTTGCCGGCGAATTATTAGGCGATTATTATGTTGCAAAATATGGTTTAGATATTAGAGGTCTGCGTTATCCTGGCATTATCAGCAACGAAACATTGCCTGGTGGTGGCACTACAGATTATGCTGTTGCTATTTATTATGATGCTATAAAGTATGGTAAATATGAATGTTTTTTGAAAGAAGACACTATGCTTCCAATGATGTACATGCCTGATTGTTTAAAGGCAACTATTGATTTATTTCACGCAGATTTTAAAACATTAAAACATCACAGCGATTTCAATGTAGGTGCTTTTAGTGTTAATCCAAAATTGATGGCTGAATCTATCCAAAAGTTTATTCCTAATTTTGAAATAACATACAAACCAGATTTCCGTCAGGCTATAGCCGATTCGTGGCCAGATTCTATCGACGATAGTGCTGCACGTCAAGAGTGGAACTGGAAACCTTCTTTCGATTTGGACACCATGACCGAGGATATGCTCAAGGTTATTGGCGAAAAGCATAAAAAAGGATTAATTTAAAACATACAAAAGGCCGTCTAATTTAGATGGCCTTTTTTATTAAATTATTTTTAGTAATAAGAAAAGCAGTTTTTTTAATATTGCTATGTTTTTGAAAAACCGAGATAGCACTTGCTGGTCTTAAATTGCATTTATGAAAAACCGAAACAGCACTTTCATATTTCAAAGTGTGATTTCGGGTATTGGTTTAACCACTTCGAAAACGTAAAGTGCATGAATGGGTATTGGTTTAACCACTTCGAAAACGTAAAGTGC
>CAYRBL010000171.1:0-4624 GCA_964422385.1 uncultured Bacteroides sp. | reverse complement strand
CACTTCGAAAACGTAAAGTGCATGAATGGGTATTCAGATTGTCGCTTTTCTTTTTGTCAATTATCTTATTATTAATACAAAGTATATTTAATAAGATAAAAAAACATAAAATAAGCATCATTAATAAAATAAAAACTAAAAAACAAAAACATCTTATGATAAAAAATAAAATTATAAATAAAAAAAAGAAGATACTGCTAGGTGAAGATATGCTTGTGATAAATGTTAATTTAAAAGGCTTTATAGGATTTTATATATATTTATTAAAATAGATGCCGTATGATAGCAAATCTTTATTTAATTTTGATGCCTGATTAAGAAGTTATATATTTTGAGAAATTTTTTAGAAGAACTAAACGCAGAACAACGCAAAGCAGTTGAATGTACCGATGGCCCAACGATGGTTATTGCAGGTGCAGGCTCCGGCAAAACTCGCGCACTTACTTATAAAATAGCATATCTACTTAGCAAAGGTGTGGATCCTTTTAATGTGCTTTCGCTTACTTTTACCAATAAAGCGGCGGCCGAAATGAAGGAACGTGTGCTTAATTTGGTGGGCTCGGCCGATGCACGCAATGTGTGGATGGGTACTTTTCACTCTGTTTTTGCAAAAATATTAAGGGTAGAAGCCGAGAAAATCGGTTATCCTACCAATTTTAGTATTTATGATACCGATGATACAAAAAGCTTGATGCGAACGCTTATTAAGGAACAAAATCTGGACGTAAAACAATATGTTCCGGGCTATGTGCTGGGTAGGATTTCGTCGGCTAAAAGCAGTTTGATTTCAGATGTTGAATATAATAATAATGGAGAGCTATTGTTGCAAGATAAAAATGCAGGAAAACCGATGATAGGTCGCCTTTTTACTTTGTATAATTATCGTTTGAAAAAGGCTTCGGCAATGGACTTTGATGATCTTTTGTATAACACAAATGTTTTGCTTAGAGACTTTCCTGAAGTACTTTATAAATATCAACGTAAGTTTCATTACATACTTGTCGACGAGTATCAGGATACTAATTATGCACAATATTTAATTGTAAAAAAGCTTGCCGCAAATAATGAGAATATTTGTGTTGTTGGGGATGATGCGCAGAGTATTTATGGCTTTAGAGGGGCAAATATTCAAAACATTTTAAATTTTAAAACTGATTATCCCGATTTAAAAACCTTTAAGCTGGAACAAAATTATCGTTCTACCAAAGTCATTGTAAACGCCGCCAACAGTGTTATTGCTAAAAATAAAGACCAGATATTTAAAGAAATTTGGACAGATAACGATGAGGGCAACAAAATAAAAATTCTTAGGGCGATGAGCGATAACGAGGAAGGCTCGTTGGTGGCTAATTCTATTTTTGAATATAAAATGAACAACCAGCTTCCCAATAGCGATTTTGCGATACTTTACCGTACTAACGCCCAGTCCAGGTCGATGGAAGAAGCTTTGCGTAAGCTTAATATTCCCTATCGTATCTATGGTGGTTTGAGTTTTTATAAAAGAAAAGAGATAAAAGATTTAATTGCGTACTTCAGAATTGTTATCAATCATAACGATGAGGAGGCTTTGATGCGAGTAATCAATTACCCTCCACGTGGCATCGGGCAGACTTCTTTAGATAGGCTTCGCATTGCTGCTGAGGAGAGTGGCAGAAGTGTGTGGAGGGCGATGGAAGCACTCGAGTTTTTTAAAACAGACATTAATCAGGGTACAAAAAATAAGATTTCTGATTTTATTGCAATGATAAAAAGCTTCAGCATACAGGTGAAGAATCAGAATGCTTATGAAGTGGCTAAGAAGATAGCCATCAGTACAGGTATAATGAAAAACCTGAACGAAGATGATACCCCCGAAGGCGTTAGCAGACTCGAAAATATAGAAGAACTTTTGAATGCTATAAAAGATTTTACAGAAAAGGAACCCGATAATATTGAGCCTTTAGAAGAAGGTACGTCGCACATCCGAACTTTGGATGAATTTATGCAGGATGTGGCCTTACTTACCGATGCAGATACCGATGATAAAGATGATACCAACAAGGTGTCGCTGATGACGATACATGCTGCAAAAGGACTTGAGTTTCCGTATGTATTTGTGGTAGGTTTGGAAGAAAATCTATTCCCATCCATTATGTCAATAGGTTCGCGCAGTGATCTGGAAGAGGAACGCAGATTGTTTTATGTGGCTATCACAAGAGCAGAGCAGGTTTTAACCCTATCTTATGCCGAGAACAGATACCGTTGGGGGAATTTGGTATACTCTGAGCCTAGTAGGTTTATAGAAGAAATAGACATTCGTTTTATTGATTATCCACAGAAGAATCCTTTGGGTAATAAGAATACGCAAATGGATTTTAGTCCAAAAAAAGACTTTAATTTCTATGCAACTCCTCCAATTAATAAAACAAATCTTAAGAAAATTAATATTACAGAAAGCGATACTACTTCAAGCTCGGAGAGTATCGATTTTGAATTAATACAAACAGGATTGGATGTAGAGCACGATAGATTTGGAAGAGGGAAAGTGTTGCAGGTAGAGGGCACAGGGGCAAGTATGAAGGCAACTGTTTTCTTCGAAAATATTGGTCAGAAACAATTATTACTTAAATTTGCAAAACTAAGGGTCATTAAATAGGAATAAATGATTATCTTTGCAAACTATTTATTGAGATAGTTTAAAGATGACTCCCAAAAAATATTCGAATTATAGATAATATCGACACAAAAAACAGCTATCTTAATTTAAGCAATAAAAATTATAATAAGAATAATTCAATTATATAGGAATTATGGAATACAATACAAAAAGAGGCAGATTAGTAATACCTGAATATGGCAGGAACGTGCAGAAAATGATAGAAGCAGCAATGGCCGAACCCGATAGAGAAAAGCGCAACAGTCTTGCTAAAGTTATCATCAGAGTGATGGGGCAGATAAATCCGCATCTTAGAGATGTAGCCGATTTCAATCATAAACTATGGGATCATCTGTTTATTATATCTGACTTTAAGTTGGACGTAGATTCTCCATATCCTATCCCAACATCACAAATATTAGAGATAAAACCGGAAAAACTTGGCTACAAAACTAAAAAGTTTAAGTACATGCATTACGGTAGAAATATAGAGATGATTATCGAAAAGATAGCAACACTTGAAGAAGGCGAATCGCGTACAAGGCTAACCGAAGGTATTGCACAACATATGAAAAAGAGTTATTTGAACTGGAATAGAGAATCAGTAAATGATGATTTGATACTTGAACATCTCGCAGCAATGTCGAATGGTAGGTTAGTACTTAGTACAGATTTCAGATTCCGTCATACCAATGATATTTTGGATAAATTAAAGAAACCATCTTCGTCTTCTACAGTTAGAGATAATAGCAGAGGATCCAACAGAGGTGGCTCTAATCAAAGGAGATTTAATCCAAGAGGTAAATAATCCTAAATACTTTTCAAAATGGGCTCATTTGAAATAACCGGCGGTAGGCAATTACACGGTGAGATCATTCCTCAAGGCGCAAAGAACGAAGCATTGCAAGTTATTTGTGCCGTGTTGTTGACAGATGAAAAAGTAACTATCAATAATATCCCCGACATTCGCGATGTTAATAAACTTATCGAACTACTCTCGGAAATGGGAGTGAATGTTGAGAAAACAGCCAAAGAACAATATACTTTCCAAGCCAACTGCGTTAATCTGGCTTACTTAAAGAGCGATGCTTTTAAACAAAAGGCTGGTTCATTAAGAGGATCCGTGATGATAGTTGGGCCATTGCTTGCACGTTATGGCAAAGCATATTTACCACAACCTGGTGGTGACAAAATAGGCCGTCGACGATTGGATACACACTACATAGGCTTTGAGAAATTAGGTGCAAAGATTATAAGTGATGAGAGTCATAGCTTTTTCGAGATTGATGCATCAAACTTACAAGGCTGTTATATGCTTTTGGATGAGGCCTCGGTAACTGGTACTGCCAACATCGTGATGGCAGCAGTTAAAGCCAAAGGAACGACTACTATTTTTAATGCTGCTTGCGAACCTTACGTGCTTCAGTTGTGCACAATGCTGAATAATATGGGTGCAAAGATAAGCGGCGTTGGCTCCAATCTTCTTATAATAGAAGGTGTGGAAAACATGCATGGCTGTACTCATACTTTGCTTCCTGATATGATTGAGGTGGGTAGTTTTATCGGTTTGGCAGCTATGACAAAGTCGGAATTGACTATAAAAAATGTAAACTATCAGCACTTAGGTATTATCCCAGAGGTCTTCCAACGCTTAGGTATTAAAATAGAGAAGAGGGGGGATGATATTTTTGTTCCTCAAGCCGACCATTACGAGATCGAGCATTTCAAAGATGGGTCTATTATGACCATAGCCGATGCTCCATGGCCCGGTTTTACTCCCGATTTAATCAGTATTGCACTTGTGGTAGCCACTCAGGCTAAGGGCAGTGTGCTAATTCATCAAAAGATGTTCGAGAGTCGTTTGTTTTTTGTTGATAAATTGATTGACATGGGTGCGCAGATCATTCTTTGCGACCCCCATCGTGCTACGGTTATTGGTTTGGATCATCAGTATCCCTTACGTGGCATCGAGATGATCTCCCCAGACAT
>CAYRBL010000170.1:0-7299 GCA_964422385.1 uncultured Bacteroides sp. | reverse complement strand
TACCTTTATAATCTTCTTCTTTCAAAGAATATTGCTGAATCATAGTACCCATTGCACCATCAAGCACAAGGATTCTATTTTTTAATTGTTCGTTTAATATATATGTAGAATTCATTATTGTAAAATAAATAAAATGATTAAAAACACTAACATTGTTAGCATTCTATAAGAATATATTTTTTTGTTATAAAGTTTCATTTGATACTTTTGTTTAAATTATAATTCCCTTTCGGGCAGGTTTTGGCACCTTTCCCAAATTGGGAGGTTGCCAGAGGATTGTCGAGCCTGTTCTCTACCCTCTTCTTTATAATCAAACATTCTCTTTTGAAAAGAATATTTGAAATGATTTTGCTGAATACAACAAAGATTTTTATAAATAGTTTACTTCATATAAAAATTGTTTTATTAATAATAAAACTCAAAGGATAGATTACATTATAAACTTTATGAATAAAAAGCATTATCAATTATACTGAAATGTTTGAATAATGAACTCTAATGTTGGTAAGAAAAAGTGTAATGTTGATACATTTGGCTACAATGTTTGCTCTAAAAAGTGCTATGCAGAGAGTAAAACGTGTAATGTTGGTACATTTGGCTACAAAACCTCGAAATAAAACTGTAATGTAGATGATAAAAAGTCTAATGTTTGGTGTTTTTGTCTATCTGTTGAAGGAAAAAAGTCTAATGTTTGGAGATAAAAGTGTTTTGTTTTAATTAAATTATTTAAAAATCAATTCTTAAACTATATATTTAGATGATTAAATGATTATTCCCAAAAGTCGATTTCCTTTTTACACATTATAAAATTAAATTTTCATCATATGATTACAATTTAATTCTATTATTATTTGTATACATTTGTATTTTCACTAAAAACAAAAATTCTTATCATAAAAATAAATAGAATTAAATTATAAATATTCAGTTATCTTTACTTAAAAAACCAATGAAATCGATATAATAGGTATTATTCAAAAAGAAATTGTAATTTTGCAGGAAATTGCTCAATTTAAAAAATGGATACATATACTATCAATAAACGCAAAATATTAAACGATCCTGTGCATGGGTTTATCACTATTCCCAACGATTTAATATTTGATATTATTGAGAATAAATATTTCCAACGACTACGTAGAATAAAACAGTTAGGTCTAACCGAACTTGTATATCCAGGTGCTATTCATACTCGTTTTAACCATGCTTTGGGCAGTATGTTTTTAATGAATCAAGCAATAGAAGTATTACGTCAAAAGGGGCATGAGATTACTGAAGAAGAAAGTTTATCAGCTAATATTGCGATTCTTTTACATGATATTGGTCATGGGCCTTTTTCGCATGCTTTAGAAAACTCTATAGTTGTTTCGATGACTCATGAAGATCTATCAGAACTATTTATGGATAGATTAAATACTGAATTTAATGGAAAACTATCGATGGCTCTTGAGATTTTTAGAAACAAATATCATAAAAAATTTCTTCACCAATTAGTGTCAAGTCAACTTGATGTTGATAGATTGGATTATTTAACACGCGATAGTTTTTTCACAGGGGTTTCGGAAGGAATAATTGGAACCGAAAGAATTATTAAAATGCTTAATGTTTATAATGGCGAACTAGTTGTAGATATAAAAGGAATTTATTCTATTGAGAAGTTTTTAGTGGCAAGAAGATTAATGTACTGGCAAGTTTATTTACATAAAACAGTATTATCAGCCGAACAATTATTAATAAAAATATTAAAAAGAGCAAAGCAACTTGTTTTAAATGGTGAAAATATTTTTGTAACACCAGCATTAGAACTCTTTCTTAAAAATAATTTTCTTAAAGAAGATTTTAAAAACAATCCTGAATTATTAGATATGTTTTCTACATTGGATGATTATGATATTTTTTCTTCAGTAAAAGTTTGGATGAATCATTCTGATAAAATACTTTCGAGATTATCATCACATCTTGTAGATCGAAAATTATATAAGATAGAATTGCAAAACACAGGCTTTGATACTGAGTATATCGAAAGATTAAAAAATAAAGCTATTCAACAATTTTCAATAAATAAAGAGGATATCGAATACATTGTTTTTACTGATACTGTAAGTAATAATGCTTATAATTCGCATAAAGACGGTATAAATATTTTATATAAGAATAATGAGATAAAAGACATCTCTGATGCATCAGATCAGTTAAATGAATCTTTTTTATCAAAATCAGTTTTGAAATACATACTTTGTTATCCTAAAGAATTAAATTGAAATAAATATTAAGTAGAAAAATAAAAATAAATAAAAAACAGTTAAGAACTTTTATCGTAACCAAATTGTTAATATCTTTGTCGATAATTATTTTTAGATTATATGCAATTTATATCAACAAATGTTGTTACTTTGCAAAACAAATTCAAACTACATAAATGAAATTTACAATAAAACAAATAGCAGAAATACTGAACGGAACTGTAGACGGAAATCCAGAAGCAAATGTATGGAAACTTTCTAAAATAGAAGAAGGCTCTGAAGGAAGCTTGTCATTTCTTGCTAATCCACTATACAAACAATACTTATATACAACCGAAGCATCTGCTGTAATTGTAAATAACGACTTCGTTCCTGAGCAATCTTACACCACAACTTTAATAAAAGTTGAGGATGCATACGGTGCTTTTGCTAAACTTTTAGAATTCTATAATCAGATTAAGTTAAATAAAACAGGTATTTCTAAATTGGCTTTCATTAATGAATCAGCCAAATTAGGAGATAATATGTATGTTGGAGAATTTGCATACATAGGCGAAAATGTTGTAATTGGTAATAATGTTAAAATATATCCTCACGTTTATATTGGCGACAACACTACAATAGGTGATAATACTACACTTTATGCAGGTGTAAAAATATATTCAGACATCGTTATTGGTAACAATTGTATTTTTCATTCAGGTGTAATTATAGGTGCTGATGGATTTGGTTTTGCTCAACAAACCGATAATAATTATAATAAAGTTGCTCAGATTGGAAATGTAATTATTGAAGATAATGTAGAAATAGGTGCAAATACTACTATCGACCGTGCTACTTTAGGCTCTACAATTATTAAAAAAGGTGTTAAATTAGACAATCAAATTCAGATTGCACATAATGTTGTTATTGGCGAGAACACTGTCATCGTTTCTCAAACTGGTATTGCTGGCTCAACTAAAATTGGCAAGAATTGTATGATAGCCGGTCAGGTTGGCATTGTTGGTCATTTAAGTATTGGCGACAATGTTAAAATTGCAGCACAATCTGGCATCACTTCTAATGTAAAAGATGGAGAAATTATAATGGGTTCGCCTGCTTTCAATATTAATGAGTATCGAAAAGTGTACGTACATTTCCGCAACTTCTCTAAACTTGTTAAGAAAATAGATGAGTTAGAAAAACAAATTAAAGAATTAAAGAAATAAGTTATTTCTATTAAATTTAGTGTTGCTTAGAATGTAAACCACATTCTCTATTTTCAGGTTTCTCCCACCACCAACGTCCATCACGTATATCTTCGCTTTGCAAAACAGCACGGGTACAAGGTTGACAACCTATACTTGGATAGCTTCTTTCGTGAAGTTTGTTATATGGTACATTATTATTGCGTATGTAATTCCATACTTTATCAATTGACCAATTTGCCAAAGGATTTAATTTCAATAACTGATTATCCTCATCCCATTCTATCAAATCAATATTTGTACGAGTAACAGATTGTTCTTTTCTCAATCCACATATCCACATATCCAGTCCTTCGAATGCTCTCTTTAAAGGTTGTATTTTTCTAACATTACAACATTGTTTTCTATTTTCAATACTTTCGTAAAATAAATTTACTCCTTTTTCATTTACCATTGCTTCAACTTTAGCACTTTTGGGAAAGTAAACTTTAATTTTAATCTTGTAATGACTATTTGTTTTATCAATCAATTCGTAGGTTTCATGAAACAATCTACCGGTATCGAGTGTAAAAATAGTTGCATCTTTATCTATCTTTATAATCATATCAGTGAGTACCTGATCCTCTAAACCCATGCTTGAAGCAAAAGCAATTTTATCTTTATATTCGCTAATAAAAAACGAAAGTACTTCTTCAGGAGAAGCATCTTTTAATTTTTCATTTATTTCACTAATAATATTTGAGTCCATCTATTTTATATAATCTGATTATTTATTTATTAAAAAAGTACGTTCAAGAATCCTACCTAAGTCTTCTTGTTTAAATGGTTTGCTAATAAAATTATCCATTTCTGTTTGTATGTACAATTCCTGATCTTCTTTCATAACATTGGCGGTCATAGCTATTATCTTTATATATTTTTTATCAGGATGTTCTCTTTCATATTCTCTGATTGCTTTTGTTGCAGAAATCCCATCCATTTCTGGCATCTGGATATCCATTAATATAATATCATAATAATTTTGTTTATACTTCTCAAATGCAATTTTTCCATTGTCAGCAATTTCTACACTATGTCCTAATTTTTCAATAGCTATTTTTGCAATACGTTGATTTATCAAATTATCTTCGGCAAGAAGTATTTTAAAACCTAATTTTTCTTCTTTATTTACTACTTCAACTAACATTGGATTATCATCTTTTTTAGGTGGTATATATTTTTCAACAGTTATCGTAAACCAAAATTCAGAACCTTTTTCCACTTCACTCTTCACACCTATTTCACCTTCCATCATTTCGACCAAACGTTTAGAAATTGCTAATCCCAAACCAGTTCCACCATATTTACGGGTATTGCTCGAAAACTCTTGTGTAAATTCATTGAAAAGAACTTCCTGCATCTGTGGCGAAATCCCAATTCCTGTATCTGTAACTTTAAATAATAAACTTAATTTCTTATCAGTTTCATTTATTTTATTAACTAATATACTTATAGATCCCTTTTCAGTAAACTTAACAGCATTATTGGTCAGATTTAAAAGAATCTGATTTAAGCGTACAGCGTCTCCAATTACTGTTGTAGGAACGTCGGCATCAATAATCGTTTCCAATTTAATCTTCTTTTCATCAGTTTTAAATTTGATAAGTTTAGCGATATCATTTATCACTTTATACATATCAAATGTCTCTTTTGCAATTTCCATTTTACCTGCTTCTATCTTCGAAAAATCAAGAATATCATTAATAATTGCTAACAAATTATTAGCCGAAGTATTTATAATATCTAAGTTATCTGTTTGTTCAGGAAGTAAGTGTGTCGACTTTAGTATCTCAGCCATACCTACTATATGATTCAAAGGCGTCCTTATTTCATGACTCATATTTGCAAGAAAACGACTCTTGGCTTTTGTTGCATCTTCAGCTTTATCTTTGGCTGATTTTAATTCTTCTTCGGCAAACTTTCTTTCGGTAATATCCATAATAGTACCTATTATTTTTACAACCTTTTCTTTTTCATTAAACACAGGTTTACCAATTGCATACGCATAACGTAAGGTCATATCTGGCAAATAAAACCTGTAATCGAACTCATAAGGCGTACCATTATTAACGGCATCGTCAACAGCTTGCAGATAATTTGCTTTATCTTCGGGATGCATCATCGAAATAAATTCGTCAAAGCTTGGAGTACTTTGGGTAGGTGTAAGTCCGAAGATTTTATACACTTCTTCCGACCACTTAAACTTCATACTTACGATATCAAACTCCCAATTCCCCAAATGTGCAATACTTTGCGATTCTTTTATAAACTTCTCATTATCCAATGCAATTTCTTCAAGCTTTTTAAGATTTGTGATATCCTGGCAAACTGAAATGTATTCGATTATTTGATTTTCATTATTAAAAACTGCTGTATACGTACTATTAAGCCACCTTATTTCGTCGTCTTTCGATTTCACCCTATGGTCGATACTTATTGATTTATTATATAAATTAAGGCTTGATATAACATTTTGAACATTCGTAACGTCTTCTCCATAAATATATCTACTCAAATTTTGCCCTTCAACACTAAAAGAAGTTATGTTAAAAAAAGTAATAAAAGCAGGGTTTGCATAGGCAATAATAAAGTCGGGAAGCAATCTGAAAATTAATACCGATTGATTTTCGACAAGACTTTTATATCTTTTTTCACTTTCGTTTAATGAAATCTGAGCAAGTTTACGATCTTTTATCTCCTTTTCAAATTCAAAACTCTTACTACTTATTATTTCAATTTGATTCGAGAAATATCTTTTGACATAATAAATAGCAATAAAACCTAGAATTAATAAAACAATATGAATAATTATTACCAATAAATATCCAACTTCTGCAGTTTGTGGTATTTTATCTTTATCAACTATAACGCTTATAGCACCAGTAACATCCCCACTTTTCAAAGTTTGTGAAGTATGACATTTCATACAATTATCAGTAACTTTAACGGGTGACAAAAATCTGTAAAGATTAATATTATCATCACTAATCCGTTCGCAAACCGAAGGTTCACCAGCTAATATTTGGTTATATGCACGTTGTTCCCAACTATCCACATTTTGAAAACTATTGATCGAATCTTTCGAAATGTATTTAACATTTATAAATCCATCAGTACTATTCGAACTAGTAAGACTTCGTTTCAAAAAGCTTGCATTTGTCCGTTTCCAGTTCTTACCATTAATAATTACATTTTGAAAATCTGTTGCGTTTTCGTTAAGTACCGAAGCAGTATCGGCAATATATGTGCCTGCATGTAAGACGTCCCAAAGTTTATTAATAACAATATCATTAAAAAATGTTTGCGACATTTCGTTAATAATAGTTTTATTATAGCTTTCAATTTTCTCATTTGTATTATTAATTGATATAATATTTATTATCAATGACAATAAAACAACCACAATCCATCCAATTATTAAGGTAACAACTACTCGTTTTTGCATAAAATCTGCTCTATTTGTAATATTTTGATTCCTTTTTAAACTTTACAAAATTAGTGAATATTTCGCAACTATTTCAAATTAATTTGTACAAGCTTTTATAAAATATTTAATTTATAAAATTAATATTATTATAAGTCTGTTTTCAACATTCTATTTTTATTTATTAACCAATTTTTTTTAATAACTTTTAGAGAAATATTTATTAAAACTTGTATTTTTTCTCTTTTTATAAAATTAAATATTAGTAAAACTATTTTAATAAATGCAAATATTCAAATATATGATAATGCTTTCAACAATCTGTATAGTTTTAAGTTTTGGTATGATATTTATCTTATTAAAATATTATATATTAATAATAAGATAAATACAAAAGAAAAGAATA
>CAYRBL010000169.1:0-7334 GCA_964422385.1 uncultured Bacteroides sp. | reverse complement strand
TAGCTTCAGGTGACTGGAGTTCAGACGTGTGCTCTTCCGATCTATTGCTAACTTTAGCAGGGCATCCATTTGCATCTGTTACACTCCAATTATGAGAACCTGAACCTAAATTTGTATATATATTATTGGAAATTTGATTTACTCCTGACAATGTATAATGAAATGGTGCAGTTCCTCCATTTGCAGATATTTCAATAATACCGTTTGAAGAGTTATAGCAAGAAATTTCAGAACCATTGTAATTTGAAGTAACTGCAGCTGTTGCATTAATAACTGAAGGTTCTATTATTGAAGTACTGCTTGAATAAGGAGTACAAGAATTTGCATCAGTTACACTCCAATTATGAGTACCTGCTCCTAAACCTGTAAATATTCCAGAGGTATTTGTATTTCCATCTAAAGTATAACTTAAAGTTCCAGTACCTCCATTAGCTATAATAGTAATAGTACCATCACTAACACCATTACAACTAATTTGAGATCCATTATAATTTGATGTAACAGAAGCATTAGCTGTTATAACTGTAGGATAAGAGAAAGTAAATGTACCTAAACCTACTATACATCCATTATTAGCACCATCTCTCATTTTTACATTATAAGAACCAGGTTGTAAACCAGTATTATTTACAGATGCATTCCAAGTAGATCCACCATCTAAACTGTATTGATAAGTTCCCCAACCACCACTAATACCAGAAATATTAATAATACCATTATTTACATTATTACATGTAATGTCAGTTTTTGAAGCTGTAGCAGCTAATGCATCAGGTTCATTTACTGTAAAGTTGCCTAAATCGAATTCACAATAAGTATATGCTGCATCACGAATTTTAACGTTATAACTACCAGGAGTCAAAGATGAGAAACTTGTAGTAGCTCCCCAAGCACCACCATTAAAACTGTATTGATATGTACCATAACCTCCTGTTGGAGATGTAATGTTGATTTGGCCATTATTTGCATTTTTACAAGAAACATTAGTTATATTTACGTTAGCATTTAATTGGCTTGTAGGTTCATAAATCATTACTGTGTTTAACATATCCTGATAACAATTAGTAGCAGGACGTTGCGTAACTACTTTATATTCACCGTTGTTTGCCTGAGCTCCAAAGTCAAGTGTAGATCCTGCAGAACCAGATAAATTAGAACCAACATTAACCCAAGTTGAACCATTATAATATTTTAGTTGATATAGTAATTGATTCTGTATATTTGAAACATAAATATGTTTACCTGCATCGCCAAAACATCTATATCCACCATTTTCAACAGTAATAGTTTTAGCAACAATAGGAGTAACTAAAACAACAGAAGTCTGACTATTATATGTCCCATAACCAGGGACTGTTATTGAAAGGAAAAATGGACCAGACTTATACCCATTAACATCATTAGTTAATATTACTGGGTTTTTGTCAAAGGATGACCAACCATAGTAATTTGACCATGAGTATAATGCTCCAGATGCATTTGCATAATCAAAAGTTGGAAAACTAAATGTCCCAATTGCGGGAGCAGCAAATAACTCTATATTTTGCCCTTCACAAATCGGACTGTTACTTGACTGAGCATTAACGGTACCCACTAATGCAAGTAAAAAAACTACAAAAACGAAAGGCTTAAGTAATTTAAACTTTAAAGTTTTGTAAAAATTATTCATATTTATAAAATATTGATTAATGAATGTATTTGTTTTAAATAAAATCCAATTAAAATTTGTAAATCTTTAGTATTTATATATAAAATATCCCCTATAATTACAGGCGATGACTTATTTAGTTTCTTCATAATTAATTTGTTCAGTTTTTATAATATCATTGTATATTATTTAGTCTAAAAAATATTGTAAAAGTAATGTAAAAAGTATTATGATTAGCTTTTTTTTAAAAATAAATTGTTAATTTTTTGTTAAAAATACCAAACATACATTTTCCACTAACTTTTACATATAACCATTCATCTTATTTTTATAAATTAAACCCTACAAGGAAGGATCATTTTTGAATTTCTACTTTATATAAAAGAAATATTCTAAAATACTCTTTATTCATCAGATTGAAGTTTGCAGAAGCATCCTAAAATAATTTGTAAAAATACACATAATAATTAAATTTGACAAGTAAGTCTTTAATTTTTTTTATTTCTTTAACAAACTAATCTTTTTTTATTCTATTAACAAGTGAATATAACAATATGTTTTTAAAAGGGGATTGATAAATTTTGAGTTTATCTAAATATAAAAAAAATTATTACCCGTTTTGAATTATTTTTCTAAAATAAAAAAAGGCTTTTCAATGGTTTTTGAAAAGCCTTTTTTTGTTGTACTATATATATAATGTATACTATAAATTTGAGGTTAGTTCAATTGTTAAGTTAAGTATGTCGCCGACACCGAGTTCCACATTATCCTTGGTGAGGATTTGATAGGTGTTTTTGGTACATTTAAGTGAATAAATTCCAGCTTTGGCAACTTTTAAGGTAGCAAGACCAGCATCGTCGGTGAGGGCGATATCACCGGTTTCGTTTACGATAATAGCTGTAAGGCGTAGAGGAGCTTTTGTGGTAATGTCTACAATTTTTAAATTAATAGTGGCTTCGGGGGCTAGATGGCGGACACCATAATGAATAACAGTACGGCACACCCTGTACTTAATGACAAAATCAGGGGCAATGTCGACGAAAGTCTCGATAAGTGGATCGAGTTCGTTGCGCATACGGGCGGTGATACGTTTGAGTTCGGTTTCGATATTGGAAGTTGCAGCATAAACGAGGGCTACTTTCTGACGATGTTTGAACATTGAGCCCTGAGCAGTTTCAATGCGACTGTGCATAATAGAAAGATCGGTTGGTTTAATATTATAAGGAAGCATTTTTACTCCTAAAGCAATTCCTTTATCATAAATTATGCTAGCAAAAGCTATAAAGTCGTCCTCTTTCATAGCTATAATAGTTGATTCAGATTTTTCAACTAGATGAAGGCTTGCAAAATCTTTTGAATAATTGCAGTACGCATGAATACCGTTTCTAACTTTTAAAATAGAACCAAGTAGTTGTTCAAAATCATAGTTCTTCTGGGTAGTTTCGTCAGAAGAACCGGCAATTTGTATTTGGCGTTGCACTTCGAAATAGACAGCACTGCCTTCTAATTCGTCACTTAAATCTTGAAGAACCAGATTTGGATCCCAAATTAATTTGTTTGATAAAATAAATTCGCTGGTTACGTTTACCATTTTTACTTCGTCGTCCTGTACTTTTTCCATAATAAAAATATTATATTGGTTTATGTTAAATAAATTTTATGCAAAAATACTTTTATTACAACTAATAAAATTATTACACCAAACAATAATAAAATATAATTTCATATCATCTAAATATAAGCTCTTTACATCACTAAAAGAGAAAGTTGTCTTTTCGAATATGGGTTTGTAAATAGGCATTAGTTATAGCCCACTATTTTGTGTACAGATATATATATATTGTATAGTATCGAAAGCTAAATTTTATTATACCATATAAATACTTTTTACACCTATATGCATTTCTTTTTTTCATATTAAAAAATAGAAAAAACTGAAATATGATATTAGGATGCTATATAAATGTTTTTGGATGTGCTATAATATATATATTGTAAAGGTATTGGTTTTATTTGTTAGGATATATGGTATAATTCTGGTGATAAAAAAGGCAATTGTTGGCAAATGTAACTTTATTGTTGCCATATATTGGATAATTGTTGCCATCTGCAAGATAATTGTTGCCATATGTTCTGTAAGCATTGGTATATATAGGAAAATTGTTGGTTTATGTAACTTTATTTTTATCATAAAATGTTTGAGATGAGCAACGTTTGAAATCAGACCAAAACAATTTTTGGGTATATATATAAGGTTTTTGGGTATTCGTAGTATTATTTTATATTTATTAATGAAATTATATAATAAAATAATACTTCTAAAAAATATTAAAACACAAATATTCATAATAATAAAAGAAATTCTAAGATTACTAGTTATATTTGTTTATCTTTGTACAGATTTATAAAGCCATTAAGGGCTCTACTAAATTACTTATGGTAAAAACTAATTTATCTGCAAACCTATGAATGATTTAAACGATATTGATTATAAAATGATGCAAGTAGTTGATAGTATTTTGTTGCGTTTTAAAATTGTTTGGGTTGACAACCCAATTATAAGCTTACGACAAGAACACCTATCGGTTACCAACAGGATATTGGCAAGCAAGAACGCTGAAATGGTGGACACACCTGATGGAATAACAAAGGATAAGACCGCTTTGCATCTTGTGATTGTTGATGAGGCCTACATTATTAAACAAGGCTTGGTTCTGGTTCTCAATTCTAAAAATATGTTAGATGAAGCGGAATTGCTATCCTATAGTAAGTCGCGTCTGAGTGCGATGCTGGAGGCTGAATTTATTTTGGAGGTTATCGATATATATGAAAAGGCGATGCTATATGCCCCATTCTTGCTTCCGCTATCAATAACTCAAGTTCAAATTGACAAATTGATAGTTGATAATAATTTATTCTCAAAGCTAATTAAACAACACCAGCTTGCTTCTAAAAAGTATAATACTTTAGTAAAATTCATCGATACCAAAATTAATGAATTCAGAGTTATTTTTAAAGAAGAGCTAGACAAAGCAGTTGAAGTGTACGCCAGTAGCAACAAGGACTTTGTGAAGGCTTACTTTAACGCAAGGAGAAGGCATAAGAAGCCGGGTAGGCACAAACATTACACAGTTGATATAAGTGGAATAGTGTACGATAGAGAAACAAATCGACCTTTGAAAGGTGTAACAGTGATGGCAGGTGCCAAAAACAAGTTTGTGGTAACCGACGCTAATGGCAGATATAAAATTAAGGTGTACAAAACGGGGTTGGAGAATATCACCTTTACGTATGTGGACCCTTATGATGTAGTATCGAAGGTAGTACCAAAAACTTTTAAAAATAATGCTGTGGTTATCGATGCCGTGATGAGCAAATCGAAGTATTACGATTACGATAAGTTTAGCGAGTAGAAATTGATATATTTTGCCAATAAAAAAATGGAGGTATACAATATATATATATGTATACATTTAAAATTTGGTAAGAATAAAAAAATACACTTCAAAAAGCCTGACATTTTAATGGAAAATGTCAGGCTTTTGGTATGAATAAAGGATGAAAGGATGGAGAATATTTAAAAATTATTACTCTTTTAATTTTATTTTAAATAAAATCATTAAATATTCATTTGAAAGTTGTAATTTTGGAACTCAATTTAAGTGAATTTCTAACAACAAAAATAATTATAAATATGGCTGAAAGAATTAAAGATAGTGTTGCCCCAGGCGTAGTTTCGGGTAACGATTTGCAAGAGATATTTAGGATAGCAAAACTTGAGAAGTTTGCAATTCCTGCTGTTAATGTGGTAGGCACCAACTCTGTTAACGCTGTTATGGAAGCTGCCAAGGCAGTAAATTCTCCTGTGATGATACAATTTAGTAATGGTGGTGGCTTGTTTTATGCAGGCAAATCGCTTAGCAATGCTGATGAAAAGGCTGCAATTGCAGGTACCGTTTCGGGTGCTATGCATGTGCATCAAATGGCCGAGTATTATGGCATACCAGTTGTGTTGCACACCGACCACGCTGCCAAAAAACTTTTGCCTTGGATAGATGGTTTGCTTGATGCCGGCGAAAAATTTTATGCGCTTCACGGAAAACCTTTGTTTAGCTCGCATATGTTGGATTTAAGCGAAGAGTCGTTAGAAGAAAATATTGCTATTTGCAAAAAATATCTAACTCGCATGAGTAAAATCGGAATGACTTTGGAAATTGAACTTGGCATAACTGGTGGCGAAGAGGATGGCGTGGATAATACCGACGTTGAAAACTCGCGTCTTTACACCCAACCCGAAGATGTGGCTTATGCTTTTGAAGAGCTTTCGAAAATTAGTATGAATTTTACGATAGCAGCTTCATTTGGTAATGTTCACGGAGTGTACAAGCCAGGTAATGTAAAGTTGGAACCAATTATTTTGCATAATTCTCAAGAGTATATTGAGAAAAATTATTTTACAGTTAAAAATCCTGTGAACTTTGTATTCCACGGTGGCTCTGGCTCTGAACCAGCTCAAATAAAAGAAGCAATTGGTTACGGTGTAATTAAAATGAACATAGATACCGACACGCAATGGGCGTATTGGGAAGGCATAAAGAACTTTTACAAGAAAAATGAAGGCTATCTACAAGGTCAAATCGGGAATCCTGATGGCGAAGATAAGCCTAACAAGAAATATTACGACCCTCGCGCATGGTTAAGGGAAGGTGAAAAAACTTTGGTTGAAAGACTGAAGGTCGCTTTCCAGGATTTGAACTGTATCGACAGATATTAATTAAAAAATAAAATAGCCATCAGGAATCCTGATGGCTATTTTTATTTTATTTTACCTCACCTAAATCTTCTTTTGGTAAGACTAGATTTTTAAAATCTCAAACAAATTTTTATTTATATGAAAAAGATTATTCTACTTATTTCTCTTTTTTTTACAATTGTAAACTGCCAAGCTCAGGATGTGAATCGCACGGATATTGACAGCACTTCGCAAAAGGAAATGCTGATAGGCAAATGCACGTATGAAGGTTTGCTGAAAAATGCTGTGTTTGCGGAAGCTTGCAAAACCGAATTCAAATATTATAATGTGGATAGCGCAAGTGCGAAAGCAATAGGAGAGAAACTGGATAACATATCGATACTAATTTTTATGGGTACCTGGTGCGGGGATAGCAAGGAGCAAGTTCCGCGTTTCTTTAAGATTTTAAATATGCTGAATTACGATGCAAAAAGTATAAAATACTATTGTAATAAGCGAGGTAAATATGCCGATGATCCGTATGCCAATCAATTTAACATTGTAAAAATTCCTACTTTTATCATCATCAAAGACGGCATCGAAATAGGCAGAATTGTGGAGACTCCTAAAGTTTCGCTGGAGAAAGACCTTTTGGAAATTGTTGGGAAGGGGAAGTAGGCTTTTAGGGGTTTAGTCTTTTAGGCTATTAGGTAAAAAATCTAAATTATAAAAGGGGAATAGGCTTTTAGCGGTTTAGTCCATTAGTCCATTAGGTAAAAAAGAATTCTTATTATTACAAAAATCTAAATTATAAAAGGGGAATAGGCTTTTAGGGGTTTAGTCCATTAGGCTATTAGGTAAAAAATCTAAATTATAAATCGGGAATAGGCTTTTAGGGGTTTAGTCCATTAGGCTATTAGGTAAAAAATCTAAATTATAAATCGGGAATAGGCT
>CAYRBL010000168.1:0-7372 GCA_964422385.1 uncultured Bacteroides sp. | reverse complement strand
AATATTAGAATATACGCTATGTGTTTTTTTAATATATTTATTGTTATTGGAATAATATTAATTGGATTTTTTGATTTCAATAAAGTGATTCCTTCATACCAAAACCCTTTATTTGGATGAGATGCTACTCGACGGTCAATAGGGAGCAAAGCAACTGACTGATGAGCTATGGAAATAACAAGATGGTCTCGGACAACTGACTGATGAGCTATGGAAGTAACAAGATGGTCTCGTGCAACTGACTGATGAGCTATGGAAGTAACAAGATGGTCTCGGACAACAGACTGATGAGCTATTGAAGTAACAATATGGTCTCAGACAAATGACTGATGAGCTATGGAAGTAACCGATGCAGGCAAACCAAATGGATGACGTGCTATGGAAGTAACCGATGACAATAAACCAAATGGTTTGCTTGCTATCGTTGTAGATTCAGTTTTACGATAAAATTAAAGATTTCTGAATGTGCAAGATGACTTTTAAAAATCAATATTTTTATTTTTATAATGATTAATAATCATACCAAAATAAAAAAGGCTGCCTTGTAAAGACAGCCTTTTTATAATATAATAAAGTTCTTATTTTCGCCTTGCGCAATGAGGAAGATTAAAATCATCATCCTCTTCATATCTTATCTCTAAACAATCTGCAGGATCACAGCACGTAAAGCAAACACGTTTAAACGCACGGAAGTCGATTAACTCTACATCCGAGGATAAGAAATCATCTTTTACAGGTTCGCATCTTGCCAGGTCGGTGCTTAAGTATTTTTTATTATCATCAGGAAAAACAGTAACTACTACTTTATTACTACCTGTCTCGTTTTGTATTTTTAAAGCACCTAAGAAGTTAGCTCCCGAAGAAATACCTACGCCCATACCCATGCTTGCTAGCTTTTGAGCCATAATAATAGCATCTCCATCATCAACACTTACGATGCTATCTAATTTATTTAGCTCTACAATCTCAGGAATAAACTCATCAGAAATACCCTGTACTCTATGTTTACCTACTTTGTAACCAGTAGTAAGAGTAGGGGAGTTAGATGGTTCGAGAGGATGTACAGTTATGTTTGGATTTTTTTCTTTTAAGAATTTACCAACGCCCATAATAGTACCACCAGTGCCTACACCAGCCACAAATGAATCAATATTTAAATGACGCATTTTCATTTGCCACCACATTTCGTGAGCAGTTGTAGTATAATGTGCCTGAACGTTATCGCAATTCGAAAACTGACAAGGAAGAAAAGAGTTTTTGTTTGATGCAGCAAGCTCTTCACTCATTTTAATACTACCCAAAAAGCCACCTTCTTCCTTACTTACAAGATTGATTTGGGCTCCAAAACTTTTTATAAGATTGATACGTTCCATACTCATCCAGTCGGGCATAAAAATAGTAACAGGATGACCTAATGCTCTTCCAATAGCTGAAAAAGAAATACCAGTGTTGCCACTTGTAGCTTCAATAATCATGTCGCCAGGTTTTAAAATACCTTTATCATAGGCATTATGTAAGATAAAAAATGCCATTCTATCTTTGATACTACCCGTCATATTCAGGTTTTCGGCTTTGGCATAAATTACTCTTTCTTCACCTTTATATTTATATCTGATTGCAAGAATAGGGGTGTTACCTATCAAAGATGACAGACCATTAATCTTTTTGGTATTTTCTTTATTCATGTAAATATATTTAAGTTTGCAAAAATAATATAAATTCTAAATACTAAACCATCTTTTTAATCTTTCTGTAGAAGAAGTAGTTTTATTTAGATGTTGAAATTCGTTTGAATGCTTATCATAAATGTAATCTTTAGCCCATTCGGTATGGTTTTGCTGTATTTGTTTAATTGCATCAATAGTTAAATATAATTCTTCGTTAGTCATAGTCGGATGCAGTGATAAGCGAACCCAGCCTGGCTTTTGCGAAAGATCGCCAAGGTTAATCATATTTGTAATTCTATTAGATTTCTCATGACTTACGTCTAGTAAAAAGTGTCCATAAGTACCTGCACACGCACATCCACCTCTAACTTGCACACCAAAACGATCGTTCAATAGTTTTACAATTAAATTAAAATGGATGCCGTCAAGATAAAAGGAAATGATACCTAAACGATCTTCAACATTGTCGGCCAATATGTGAAGATTTGATATCTTAGGAAGTTCTTCAAAAGCTATTTTAACAAGTTCTTCTTCTCTTTTCTTAATATTATTAACGCCCATTTGATTTTTCACTTCAATACACATTGCAGTCTTTATCGCTTGTAAAAAACCAGGAGTACCTCCATCTTCTCGTATCTCGATATCATCAATATACTTATACTCACCCCAGGCATTGGTCCAGTCAACAGTACCACCACCAGGTTGATCAGGAACTTCACTTTTATATAATGAAGAATCAAAAACCATAACACCAGAAGAACCAGGACCACCTAAGAATTTATGAGGAGAAAACATCACACAATCCAGTTTCTCTAAAGGATCTTTTGGATGCATATTTATGTCAACATAAGGAGCTGATGCAGCAAAGTCAACAAAGCATACACCACCATATTCGTGCATTATTTTAGCAAGTTCGTGATAAGGAGTTTCAATACCAGTAACATTAGAGCAGGCAGTAAAAGAACCTATCTTAAACTTTCGGTTTTCATACTCTTTTATCTTTCTTCTTAATTCGTCAGGATCTACTAAATTGTCTTTATCAGGATTTAATAAAACCACATCAGCAGCAGTCTCGAACCAGGAAGTATGATTTGAATGATGTTCCATATGCGTAATAAAAACAACAGGACGATCAGACTCCATTAAGCAAGATTTACCACTTACTTTACCACAAAACTTAAGCCCTAAAATACGTTGAAGTTTATTTACAACAGCTGTCATACCAAATCCAAAAGTAATAATAACATCATTTGGTCCAGCATTTACGTGTTGTTTGATTAGTTCGTGAGCCAAGTGATAAGCTTTGGTCATCATAGTGCCGGTTTCGCTGGTTTCGGTATGGGTATTACCAACATAAGGGCCGAGTTCATCTATTAATTTCTTTTCTATTGGAGCATAAAGTCTGCCACTAGCCACCCAGTCGGCATATATCATTTTCTTAACACCATAAGGAGTTTCAAACTCCAAATCATTACCAATAGTATTGTTTCTAAACTTCTCGAAATACTGTTCCATTTGAATTGTTAATTATTTTGCAAAAGTACAATTAAGTATTTTACCAATGAAATCTTTATTAAAAGATTTTAATCTTCTTCTTTCAAATCGAACCTATGTCCTTTAATAACATAAGGAGCACCATCATTTAATCTATTATTTTTATCTATCTCCTCTTGGGTCGTATATTTTATAATATGATGCTTACCATCTATTCCAAACTCTATATCCATTAACTCTATATTTTCATCGTCTTCTTCTAATATATATTGAGTATAACTAAATTCTTTGTGTGGCTTGAAACTACGTTCATCTGCAAAAGCTATTGCACCATAAATAATATTATGAACCAATACATAATCTACTGGAAGAAAAATATTGTCTTCAGTATCATTAGATTTTAAATCAGCTATTATTTTATTAAGCAAATCTTCCGATTCATTAAATCTACCAACTGTATTTTGCAAACCAACACCTAAAGTATCCACTCTATATTGGCCAATTGTAAAATTACCATTGCTATGTTTACGTGTAATTATTATATCAGATATGCCCGTTTCGCGCCAATTTGTATTCAAGTAGCATTTGTCAATAGGCAATGATCTTGCTTTTGTTTTTATATAATTGATGCGAGATAATTGAGCTGGTTGTTTCTTTTTTGTCATTTTTTAAAGGTTTTATCAAAACTTTCTTTACCTATAAAATCCTCTATTAGTTTTAAAATTTCGTTACCCCAAAATTCTATTTCTATATGTTCAATTTTATCATCATTTTCTTCAAGGAAATATTTTAAAACCTCAAATTCTCTGTCAGGTTTAAATCCTCTTGTTTGAGCATGTGCTATTGCACCAAAAATTATATTATGAGCTAATGAATATGCTATTTCTACTACAAACCCTGTTTCACTTTCTTTTGAAACAATTACTCCTTTTATCTCTTCTAAATGTTCTTTTGTTTTATTAAATAGAACTCTGGTTCTGGTAAGCCCACGACTATAAGTATCGACAACGTACAAAGCGATTGTTACATTACCACTCTTATGTTCGCGTGCTATAATAATAGTAGTCATTGCAAACCCATCCCAATTACTATTTATATAGCATTTATATATTGGCAAAGTACGAGACCTTGTTTTTATAAAGTTTATAAGCGAGAATTGAACTGGAGCGTTGCCTTGTTTCTTTTTTGTCATTCAAAATCGTTTAAATAATCATCTATTCCGTTATTATCTATCATTTCTTGTTCTCTTTGTGCGTTTTTGCCGAAGTTAATTTCTATATATTCTATTGATCCATCATTTTCTTTAAGTATATACTTTGAAATTTCAAAATCTTTTTCAGGCTTATATCCATTAGCTTTTGCTAAAGCTTCTGCTCCATAAATTACATTATGAGCTAATGCATAATCAATTTCTACTGACATGCAGTTATCATTGTTTTTAGGAACTACACTTTCAACCATTCCATCATAAAAATCTTTATTTCTATTAAAAAATGAATATGTCTTGAAAAGACCTCTGCTAAAGGTGTCAAGTCTATATATACCTAAAGTAAAATTACCATTAGGATGTTGTCGAGCTACTAAAATAACCGTTAATCCAGATAATAACCAATAACTATTTATATAGCATTTGTATATTGGTAATGATCTGGCTTTTGTCTTTATATATTCTTCAGAACTTAATTGACGAGCTTGTTGTTTGCTTTGTTTCTTTTTTGTCATTTCAATCCTTTAATATATATATCTTCTCCATCATTATCCTTTACAATTTTATCACGACCTTCATTTTTACCAAAGTTAATTTCGATATACTCTATTTTACCATCATTTTCCTCGAGTATAAACCTTGAAATTTCAAAGTCTTTGTCGGGTTTATATCCATTTCTTTTTGCTAAATCATATCCTCCATAGATAATATTATGTGCTAAGGTGTAATCTATCTCAACTACCATGTCTGTTTCGCAATCTTTTGGTACAACATTGGCAACCATATCATCAAAAACTTCTTTCTTTTGATTAAATGCTACACTCGACTTAAAAAGACCTTTATTAAAAGTGTCGACTAAGTAAACACCGAAAGTAAAATTACCATTCGTATGTTGTCGCCCAATTACGATAACAGTTAATGCTGTTTCAATCCAGTAACTATTTATATAGCATTTGTATATAGGAAGTGTTCTGGCTTTTGTCTTTATATAATTTACACCCGATAACTGTGCTGGTTGTTTCTTTTTCATCAGCTTGTTTTATTTTTTTGCGCTAATTCATTTAAACGGTCCTCTTCTTTTTTATATTCAATTCTAATTATATTATTGTCAAAATCAATTTTAATTTTATCAATTTTACCATCATCTTCTTCTAAAATATATTTGGTGCAATCAAATTCACTATCTGGTTTATATCCTTTCTCTTTTGCGTGAGCGATAATGCCATAAATTATATTATGAGCCAATGTATAATCTATTTCAACAATCATATTAATTTCACTTGTTATAGAAACCATGTGCTCGAGGTGATCTTTTAAGGTGTTTTCGCTACTATTAAAGGACACTCTTGTAATTATAAGTCCCCTTTCATACGACTCCATACTATAAATTCCAAACGTAATATTATTGTTTTTGTGTATTCTTGCTACTATTACGTTTACTAGTCCTGAATCTATCCAGTCGCTATTTACATAACACTTGTATATTGGTAATAAACGTGCTCTTGTCCTAATATATTCAAGAGGTGTGAGCGGTCGTATTTGCTGTTTGTTTTGTTTCTTTTTTGTCATGTTAAATATTGTTCATAGTTATCTATGCCGTTATTTTCTTCTCTATCTCTCTCTCGTATTTCGTTTTTGCCGAAGTTTATTTCTATAAACGGTATTTTATCAGTATCATCTTCGAGTATATATTTTGAAATTATAAATTTTTCGTCATCTTTAAACCCGTTAGCTTTTGAAAAAGCATATCCACCATAAATTATATTATGTGCTAAAGCATAATCAATCTCAACTGACATCGCATGGTCATTAATTTTAGGAACCAATATTTCTATAAATTCATCAAGTATTTCTTTCGATTGATTAAAAAAAACTTTTGATTTATATAATCCTCTATTAAAAGTGTCAACTCTATAATATCCTATTGTGAAATTCCCATTCGTATGCTGACGTACTACTAATATTGTTGTAAGTGCTAATTCAATCCAATAACTATTAATATAACACTTATAAATAGGAAGACTTCTAGCTCTTTTTTTTATGTATTCATCAGGACTTAGCTGATGAAAAGGCTGTTTGTTTTGTTTCTTTTTTGTCATTCAAAATCGTTTAAATAATCATCTATCCCATTATTATCTATCATTTCTAGTTCTCTTTGTGCGTTTTTACCGAAGTTAATTTCTATATATTCTATTGATCCATCATTTTCTTTAAGTATATACTTTGAAATTTCAAAATCTTTTTCAGGCTTATATCCATTAGCTTTTGCTAAAGCTTCTGCTCCATAAATTACATTATGAGCTAATGCATAATCAATTTCTACTGACATACCGATTGTACAGTTTTTAGGTGCTACACTTTCAACCATTCCATCATAAAAACCTTGATTTTTATTAAAAAAATGATACGTCTTAAATAGACCTCTGCTAAAGGTGTCAAGTCTATATATTCCTAAAGTAAAATTACCATTTGGATGTTGTCGTGCTACTAAAATAACCGTTAATCCAGATAATAACCAATAACTATTAATATAGCATTTATATAATGGAAGCAATCTTGCCTTAGTTTTAATATATTCTTCTGGGCTTAGCTGATGAGGTTGCTGCTTGTGTTTCTTATTTTTTGTCATTTTTTTTGTTTAGACTTTATATCTATTTTTTTATCATTCTTATTTATTTAACTATTGGGTTTCTTTATTGCCAAATTCTATATCTATCAATTCAACATTTTCATCATCTTCCTCTAAAACATATTTTGAAGTCTCAAAATCTTTGTGTGTTTTATGTCCAAGTTCTTCAGCAAAAGCTATTGCACCGAAAATAATATTATGTACTAAGGTATAGTCAACATCCATTATAGTTATAAAATCATCATCTGATGGTATGAAATGACCACAATTTAATGTTAAACTTTCAGCATCTCCATTGAATTTTGTATAGGTATCGATAAGTCCTTTACTAAAAGTGTCAACAATATAAATTCCCATTGTGAAATTGCCAGTAGT
>CAYRBL010000167.1:0-7388 GCA_964422385.1 uncultured Bacteroides sp. | reverse complement strand
CCATAAGGTGAAATAATATTACTAAAAGTTATTGGCTGACTAAAACAAATTGAATTTATTAAAATAAAAAATATTAAAATTGTTTTTTTCATTTTATTGTTATTAAAACTGAGCAAAAGTACTAATAATTCAATTTTAAAATCATTTTTCTAATAATTTATTTTGAAATAATCTTCTTATTCCACGTAGTGGATAAATATCAATAGAAAACCTAAACCAACGAAATAGGTCTTTGTTGGCCTTAAGGCCAAATGTATTTGTTTTGTTAATACACCACATAAATGTGGTGCCTAATGATGAAAAAGGGTTTAAATAATTTATCTGATAATTATTTGAAGACAGTCTGGAACTACCAAGTAGGGTTCAAACGTGTTTGAAGACATTATGGAACTACCAACACGTATCTTTTTTGAAAAAGATTGTACTTGCTAGTTCCATCATGCATCTTTTTTGAAAAAGGGTGAAAATTGTAACTCCATGATGTCTTAAAATAAGGGTGGTTCATCTTGAAAGTTTCAACACGTCTCTAAGCACCCGATTATAGGTAAAATTTAAAAATATATCTTCGTAACGGCTTATATCATAGGGAGAATTTGTTTTTGGAACTCCAAGAAATAGAGTTGGAACTCCAAGAAATGGAGTTGGAAATGTAAGAAATAGAGTTGGAACTCCAAGAAAAGGAATTGGAAATGTAAGAAAAGTAGTTGGCGCTCCAAGAAAACCTACTCAACATTTGCGAAAAGGAATTCCCACAACAAGAAAATACATTCCAGATTTAGTAAGTAGAATTGGAACTCCAAGAAGAGGAGTTGGTATTCCAAGAAAACCTACTCAATATCCTAGCATTTTGAACAAAAAAAATAAAAACACAAATAAACATCCAAATTCAGAAAAAATACTTAAGTTTGTAAATTATTTAATTCATAAAATGAAAGTATTCAAATTCGGGGGAGCATCGGTCAATAGTGCTGATGCAGTAAGGAATGTAGCAGAAATTCTAAAAAAATACAAAACAGAAAACTTAGTGATAGTGGTTTCGGCAATGGGCAAAACTACTAATGCTTTGGAGCAACTTACCCTTAAATATACAAATGGTGAGGACTGTACCGATATTTTTAACACCATAAAAGACTTCCATCTTAATATTATTAATGATTTGTTTATTAAAAAAAATAGTAATGTTTTTGAAAGTATAAATAAAATCTTTGAACGACTATATATTAAAATTAATAAAAAAATAAAGACAAACTATGATAAAGAATATGCTAAAATAGTTAGTTTGGGCGAAATGTTGTCAACCAAAATTATTCATTATTATCTTAAGCAAATCGGTTTGGTAAACACTTGGATAGATGCCCGCGACCTGATAATAACTGAGGACAAAAGCATAAATGCAAATGTGGATTGGGAGTATACAACAGGGAAAATTGAAAGGTATCTAAGGAAAGAATTTGATATAAATTATTACAAAAATAGAGAATTAATTTTAAAAAATAAGATTAAAAATAAATTCGATAAAAATATTCCTTTTAATAAAATACTTATAACGCAAGGTTTTATAGGCGGAACACCAAATAGAATTCCAACAACTCTTGGCAGAGAAGGCTCCGATTATTCTGCAGCAATATTTGCATACTGCCTAGATGCTGACGAACTTATAATTTGGAAAGATGTACCCGGTGTATTGAATGCAGACCCAAAATACTTTGAAGATACCCATAAATTAGACCGTATTTCGTATCGCGAAGCTATCGAATTGGCCTATTATGGAGCAAGTATTATTCATCCAAAAACTATAAAACCTTTACAGAATAAAAACATTCCTTTAATAGTAAAATCCTTTATCCACCCTGACGAAGAAGGCACTATAATTTCAAACATTGAGCATGCCGATGGTTTGATTCCTTCGTATATCTTTAAGAAAAATCAAACATTACTATCAATTTCTCCTCGTGATTTCTCTTTTATTGCAGAAGAAAATCTTTCGGATATTTTTAAAACTTTTGCCAATTCAGGTATTAAAATTAATATTATGCAGAACTCAGCTATTAGTTTTTCTATCTGTTTTGATGAGAATAAATTTAAGCTTGACAATTTATTAAATTATTTAAAAAATGAATATCAAGTTAAATACAACAATGGACTTGAGCTAATAACTATCCGCCATTACGACCAGCAAACAATAGATAAAATTGTAAATAATCGTAAAATAATACTAGAACAAAAAAGTAGATTGACAGTGCAATTAGTTGTAGAAAATAAATGAAATTATTACGTTGTTAAACTAACACAAAACATTTTTCTGTAAAAGAATTTACAGTATGAAGCGTCTCCTTTTTAGCTTCAATATAGCCCATATGTCCTACATCTATAATTAATATTTCGCAATGCTTTGGATATGTAATTTGCTCAAGCATCTTTGGGATAGGAGTGCGTGGATCTTGCTTCCCAAAGATAAGCAATACAGGATAAGCAGCATTTTTAATAACAGCTGTTCGGTCTTTTCTTAGTTTCATACCTTGCTGCGAAGCCACAATAGCTTCCACCGTCATATCTTTAATATATTGTTGTAATAATTTAATCTCTTTATGATATTTCTCCACGTTTTCGGGTGCAAATAATTCAGGAATAAAAGCAGAAATAAAACCAGCTCTGTTTTGCTTAACAATCTCGCACGAACGATCTCTATTTTTCTTAGCTTCATCAGTGTCGGCAAAAGGATGCGAGTGAAACAAACCAAGTCCCATCAACATTTCAGGATATTTTTCGGCAAAAGCTAAAGAAACATAGCCACCCATCGAATGCCCAATCAATACACATTTATCAATTTCTAAATGTAAAAGAACTGCATTAATAATATAAGCCATTAGGTCCATAGTATGCACATTATCTATACATTCGCTCTCCCCATGACCTGGCAAATCAATAGTTACTATCTTATATTTTTTAGATAAATCAGCAGCAAAATCATTCCAAATCTGCTGGCATTCCATAAAACCATGCATCAAAACCAACACAGGGCCATTACCGGAAGTAGTATAAGCAATCTTTTTATTGTTGTATATATAATATTGTATGTCCATTTTATTTTTTTTACAAAAGTACTAAAAGTATTGTTTAAACAAGTCATCTGAAGTAATGGAAAGATTCTTTTTATTATTTATATAATTTTAATAACTCTGATAAGAGATTTTTTTGTACTTTTGACACATGGAAGATCAATCATTATCACGAGAAAATACACAGAAAAGAAAACCTAAAGGCATGGCGGCCATGCAGTCTATAAGTGAGCAAGGAAAACTGCCACCTCAGGCTACAGATTTAGAAGAGGCAGTTTTGGGTGCATTAATGTTGGAACAAGACGCACTAAACGCAGTTATCGACATCTTAAAACCTGAATTTTTCTACAGGCAATCTCATCAAATGATTTACACATCTATTTGTAGATTGTTTGCAGCTTCAAGTCCTGTAGATATTTTAACAGTGACCAATGATTTAAAATCTAAAGGGGAACTTGATATTGTAGGTGGTGCATATTTTATTTCGCAACTTACCAATAGAGTTGCTTCTTCAGCTAATATTGAATATCACTCTCGTATTATTGCTCAAAAATATATACAAAGAGAACTGATAAGAATAGCTTCCGAAATACAACGCGAAGCTTACGAGGACACTACTGATGTATTGGAATTGCTAGACAAAACCGAAAGTAGCCTGATGACTATTGGTGAAAAGAACTTCCGTAGTGATTATTCGGATATGCAATCATTGATTCGGGAAGCTATCGGCGAAATAGAAGCTGCCAAAGAATATGAAGCAGGATTGAGTGGTGTCCCTTCAGGATTTACTCAGTTGGATAGAGTTACAGCAGGATGGCAGAAGTCGAATCTTATTATTTTAGCTGCACGTCCTTCGATGGGTAAAACTGCTTTTGCACTTTCTATGGCTCGTAATATTGCTGTAGATTTTAAGAAGTCTGTTGCTTTCTTCTCATTAGAAATGTCGGCGGTAGAATTGGTGATGCGTCTTATTTCAAGCGAAACTCAACTAACATCTGATAAACTTAAGAAAGGTTCATTGGAAGATTATGAATGGGAACAATTGAATGCAAAGATATCTACATTAATTGATGCTCCATTATATATAGATGATACGCCTGCTTTAACTATATTTGAATTAAGAGCAAAATGTCGTCGTTTAAAACAGAAACACGACATTCAAATGATATTTATCGATTACCTTCAGTTGATGCAGGGTTCTGCTGAAGCAAGAGGTAATAGAGAGCAAGAAATAAGTACAATCTCCCGCCAATTAAAGGCCTTAGCTAAGGAATTAAGAATCCCTGTATTGGCTTTATCACAATTAAGTCGTGCTGTTGAAACAAGAGGTGGAACCAAGAAACCTATCCTTTCCGATTTACGTGAATCTGGTGCTATTGAGCAAGATGCCGATATAGTTATGTTTATTTATCGTCCCGAATATTATAAATTAGATAGCGACGAAAAGGGGGATACACGTGGAATGGCTGATGTAATTATTGCAAAACATCGTAACGGGCCAACTGATGAAGTTCGTTTGAGATTCGTTAGTAAGTTTGCTAAGTTTATGGATGTCGAAAGTAACGAATTCGATATACAGGATAACATTAATCCTAACGTGGACTTTGATATTTCTGCGCCTTCAGTTATTACCCGTTCGTCAAAGATGAATGATATGACTGATGACGAAGTGCCATTTTAAATAAGTACTTAAAGTGCCTAAAGTTTAAAGTGCTTAAAGTTATAAAACAATAATTAAATATTGTTTAATGAACTATGTGTACTTTTTTCTTGTTTCAAACGTTTATATAGCGTTATTAATTTTGATTTAAAAATGAAGAAACTTTATATATTATCCCTTCTACTTATTTTAACCTTTACGGTTAGGGCTGCTTACATCCTTATTCCTATGGACGATACACAGAAGAATCATCTCAAAGCTTATGGTATTATTTATTGGGTTTTGCAAAAAGATGTGGAAGCAAGTTGGCTTTTGAATTACAGAGGAGGCAGTTTTATGATGAAACAAGCTGATATAATAGAGCGCGAACTAAAGATTCGTGGCGTATCTTATCAGATAATTGCAGATGTACAATCCAGTGCTATTCTTAGGGAGATTGCCGATCCTGAAGCCAATATGGACGAAGTTAAGTTGCACAAAGCTCCTAAGATTGCAGTGTATTCTCCAAAAAATAAGATGCCTTGGGACGATGCAGTAACATTGGTGCTTACCTATGCCGAAATTCCTTATGATATTGTTTATGACGAGGAAATAATGAATGGTGTGCTGCCTTTATATGATTGGATTCATTTGCATCACGAGGATTTTACAGGACAATATGGCAAGTTTTGGGCTGCTTATCGCAATGCCGAATGGTATGTTGAGGATGTGAGGAAATCGGAGGAAATGGCGCACAAACTTGGATTTAATAAGGTGTCGCAATTGAAGCTTGCTGTTGCCAAAAAGATACGTGATTTTGTTTCGGGTGGTGGTTATATGTTCTCTATGTGTTCGGCTCCCGATAGTTTTGACGACGCTTTGGCTGCTGATAATGTAGATATTTGCGATGTGATGTTTGATGGAGATGCTATGGATCCAAATGCGCAGAAGAAACTTAATTATGAAAATTGTTTTGCGTTTAAAGATTTTACTTTAGTAACTAATCCTTACCAGTACGAAATTACTTCCATAGATGCTACCGAAGGTCGTCCGCGACTAACTGCCGATAAAGATTTCTTTACTTTGTTCGATTTCTCAGCTAAATGGGATTGGGTTCCTTCGATGCTTTGTCAAAATCATACCCAAATTATAAAAGGTTTTATGGGGCAGACTACCGCTTTCAAGAAGCAATATATTAAATCGAGTGTATTAATAATGGGTGAAACTAAATCGTTGAACGAAGCCAGATATATTCACGGTGAGTTTGGTAAAGGGATGTGGACGTTTTACGGTGGCCACGATCCCGAAGATTACGAGCACATGGTTGGCGATCCTCCTACTGATTTAAATTTGTTTCCCAACTCTCCCGGCTATCGTTTAATTTTAAATAATATTCTGTTTCCTGCTGCCAAAAAGGAGAAAAGGAAGACTTAATTCAATTACGAATTACGAATTACGTTAGGCTTTTAGGTGTTTAGACTATTAGACTATTAGGGAATACTTTTAAAGAATATTAAACCTAACAGGTTTTGAAAACCTGTTAGGTTTGTTTTTTTATATCCATTAAAAAGAAATTGAACATCTAATTTCTACCTAATAGCCGAAACACCTAAAAGTCTAAAATATTAATTCTTAATTCTTAATTTTTAATTCTTAATTATTGATGTCTTAAAATTCTTAATTCTTAATTTTTAATTCTTAATTCTTAATTTACCTTTTCCCCATTTATTCTTCTTTTTTTGCTAAAAACCAATAAATAATAAATAATATTGAAGGTATTGATAGCACTAGCGACATAAAAATTAGGTCGATTCTAAATATTGTGATTACAATTAATCCGAATATTGAAAGTACACCACCAATTAAATCCCATTTCCACGAAACTAAAAGGCCAATAAAATACAATATAGGGTAAAACAAGGGCATTATACCATCTTTTCCTGTGAAGAATTCGGAGTATCCATGCTCAGGAAACAGTATTTGTGTGCCTATAAAAAGGATTAACGGCAAACTTACGAATCTGGCTGCCCAACGTAAAATCTTTAAATTCTTTTTTGTTTTCATTTTAATTTTTTGTTTTAATTGCTACCAATTTTTTATTGTTTTTTAAAATAAATGGACTGCGATTTCCGCTATTTATTTTAGTAAAATTATTAAATGCAAATATAAGTATTGTAATACCTATTTGATTACTATGAATAATGATATTTGTCAATTTGTGGTTGATATTTATAAACAGCGTGTTACGAAATTAACAACAACTTTATATGTTAAAAAGAGGGGTTCAGAGGGTGCAAATAAACTTCATTTCAGCATAATAATTTTGTTAAAGAATTAACTTAAAATTAACAAAATAGATTTTCAGACTTATCTATTCCTAGTTTTAAATTAGTAATTTTGTAAAATTATTATTGAGGAGGATTATTCAAAATGATTTTGTCCAAAAATATTTAATAAAAGCAAACCTGCATAACGAATATTATTTTCTGGTACGCAGGATCGGAAATCTTAAAAAATGAATAGCTGGATTTCAAATAATGGATTACCTGAATTTGAACTTGCATCATGCCCATCGCAGATACTCGCTGCGCTCCTGCGTTTAAAAATCAACAAAATTAGTTTTATAAGTTTTATTTTTATCTTATTATATTTGCTTTGCTATAATAATAAGATAATTGCAAAAGAAAAGA
>CAYRBL010000166.1:1970-7417 GCA_964422385.1 uncultured Bacteroides sp. | reverse complement strand
AAAGATCACTACAAGCTTCAACAGCATCATAAATATCGAAATCTTTTACCGAACGTGCCGATCCAGTAATAAAACCATTAGATTCAGTTAAAACGATAGTCGGACGATAATAAGCCTCCGTTAAACGCGAAGCAACAATACCGATAACACCTTTGTGCCAATCAGGATTATAAACAACAGTACTTTTACTATTGCTTAGGAAATCATCGTTGGCTATATATTCCAACGCTTGTTGAGTAGCGGAACTATCCAAACTCTTACGCTCAATATTATTATTGTTTACAAGCGCTCCTATTTCTAAAGCTGATTCTATGTTTTTACTTATAAGTAGCTCAACAGATTTCTTGCCCGATTCAATTCTTCCTGCAGCATTAATTCTTGGGCCTACCAAAAACACAAGATCGTTTATTGTAAGTTCGCGATTAAAAAAGAAACCATTATTGGCGTGCAAACCGTTTTCTTTACAAACATTACTATAACGCAATATCGCCTCAATGCCGGGACGAGGTTTGCTATTAATAATTTTTAAACCAAAATGAGCAAGAATACGATTTTCGCCAGTTATTGGAACAATATCTGAAGCAATACTAACTGCAACCATATCCAGATAACACTCTAGTTTCTCAAACGGAATTCCCTTACGTTGATAAAATGCTTGTATAAGTTTGAAGCCAATTCCACAACCCGAAAGTTCGTCATAAGGATAGGTGCAATCATCTCTTTTTGGATCTAAAACTGCAATAGCTTTGGGCATTACATCACCCGGACGATGATGGTCACCGATAATAAAATCAACACCTTTTTCACTAGCATACGCTACTTCATTGCAAGCTTTGATACCACAATCAAGCGCAATAATTAATTTAAAGTTGTTTTCGGCAGCAAAGTTAATACCCTGCAATGATACTCCATAACCTTCTTTTTCTCTATCTGGAATATAAAAATCTATGTTTTCATAATACTCATTTAGGTTTGAAAAAACCAATGCAACAGCACTTGTGCCATCTACATCATAATCTCCGTAAATAAGTATTTTTTCGTTGTTGGAAATTGCTTTTTCGATACGGTCGATTGCCAAATCCATATCTTTCATCAAAAATGGATCGTGCAAATCAGCCAACTGTGGTCTGAAAAAGGCTTTGGCTTCATCAAATGTATGAATACCACGTTGAGTAAGTAAATTAGCTAAATGGAAATCTATTCCCAAATCGCGCTGCAATTTAGAGATAATTTCTCTATTCCCTTGTTTTTTAAAAACCCACTTTTTTTCCATAGCTATTTATAAATCTCGGTAAAGGTAGTAATAATAAACCTTTGAACGGATTACTTTTTTTTATAAAATTTATTAAAATAACGATACTGTCTGTAATTAACAAGACTTTATTTTAATCAAACCTTAGTTAATATTTCTAAATTTATTGTTTATATTTTAAAATTAATCCTCAATTTCACCAAAGTGGATTTATATATTCAATCGCACCTTGCTAATAACAACTATTACATTATAGTGTTTACTCACCTCACATATTTCTGCGCTATTAAATATTGTGCTATCTGTACTGCGTTAGTAGCAGCACCTTTACGTAAGTTGTCGGCCACTATCCAAAGGTTGATTGTATTTGGCATTGTAGCGTCAATTCGTATTCTTCCTACAAATACCTCATCTTTTCCTTCAGCATATTTAGGCATCGGATATACATTATTATTTATATCATCTTGTACAATTACCCCACTTGTATTGGCAATAATATTCCTAACTTCATCTATATTTATAGTATTAACGAACTCAACATTAGCTGCAATAGAATGTCCGCCGGTAACAGGAACTCTAACTACAGTTGCCGAAACTTTAATAGAATTATCTGATAATATCTTTCGCGTTTCGTCAATTAATTTCTGCTCTTCTGTGGTATATCCGTCCTCTTGAAAACTGCCGCCATGAGGAAATAGATTTTTATGTATCGGATGTGGATAAGCCATTTCTGTTTCGATACCTTTTCGTTCGTTTTCCAATTGTTTTACTGCAAGCACACCCGTTCCTGAAACGGATTGATAGGTGGAAACAACCATCCTTTTTATCTTATATTTTTCGTGAAGTTTAGATAATGCAAGCACCAATTGTATGGTCGAGCAGTTTGGATTAGCTATTATATGGTTCTCTGCCTTAAGTGCCGAAGCATTAATTTCGGGAACCACCAAAGGTATATTTTCATACATTCGCCAAGCCGAAGAATTATCGATTACATAGCATCCTTGTTCGGCAAACAAAGGTGCATATTCGAGAGATACCTTCGAGCCTGCCGAAAATATTGCGATGTCAGGCTTTTGTTTGATGGCATCTGTGATGGATATTATATGTATTTTTTTATTAAAAAACTTTATTTGTTTATTAACCGACCTATCTGAAGCAACGGGTAGCAAAGTAATGTTCGAGAAATTTCTTTCTTCCAACACCTTCAACATTACGCCTCCCACTAATCCTGTTGCGCCAACTAATGCTATTTTCATTCTTAATTTATTTAATTAAAATTTTGAACCTGCAAAAGTAGTATTTTTAATGGAATATTTAATAAAGGATTTGGTGAATTAGTAATTTAGGCTTTTAGCTTTTTAGGCTATTAGGAAGAAAACAAAAAATCAGTAGGTCGTCCTTGCGAGGGCAAAGCCCGAAGCAACCTCATTTAATGATTTAAGAAATGTATTCCGCTTAACAATGAAGTCGATTAGCGGGTAAATTATTGTGGTATTTTTTTATTTTAAGCTCACAAAGATACAACTTATAGCTCAATAAACATACTTTTTGAGCTAAATATTTTGTTTTTTTGAGCTCTATTGTATCTTTTCTTTTTAAAACAATAGCTTGTTGCTACTAAATAATCAATTATAATATTTAGTCTCCTGCATAATATAATTCTTTCAATATTGTTCCATAATTGTCTCCATCTTCTAATCGTAACCAGCCTACTAAGCCAAATTCAGTTTTAACTAAAAAGTATTTATCCATATCAAAATCTTCTGTTGAAGCATCTGTCAATAGTATTTCTATTTCATAATCTTTGGGAAGTTGCGCTATTATTGTATTTCCAACTTTTTCTTTGTATAATGTTATTGCTTTTAGTATTCTACCCTTTAATCCAACATAATTATATGGTTGAACTATTTCTAAAATTGTGTCTTTTTTAATTTGATATTTCCTACGACGGTCGTACATATTATTAACATGACCAGAGGTATAAATTGTACCCAAACCGTTAATATAAAACTCCAAACACGAAAATCTTCCAATTATATCTCCGGCTTTGTTTGCTATTACATATCCGGGATCGGCACTCAAGCCTTCTGAATAAATAATAGTCAAACTATCTTTTACTGTTTCATTTTTGAATTTCGCAACAACTGTCCATTCAGTAAGTACAGAATCTTTTACACAAAAAAGCGGATCTTTTCTATCTAAAGTATAACAAGGTTTATTGAGGAAAGTAGTGTATTTTTTATCATAAGCAAAATAGACATTGTAGGTGGTATCAATTGAAACTTTGGTTAAATTTGGAAAATAATTCTTTGTCTGACCAAAAGAAATGCGACTAGTAATAGTTAATATTATTAATAGTAGTTTTAGTGTTTTCATAGTCCATTTTTTTATTATTATCCCATAAGTTATAGAACTCTCTATTATCAATTAATTTTTTTTGTCACAACCGAACTTATTTTAAATAAACGAATCTTCCAGTAAGGTATTCTGATGAACCATTAATATTATTGTTTTTAGAATTACAAAAAGTAACAATTACTGAGTAGTTCGTTATATTTACATATAATTTTTCACCTGTAACAGAATAATAATTAGACCCATTATGTCCATTATAATAAATTATACATGCAACCGAATCATTAGTTACATATTGTAAATTGTTTACCAAATTATATTTTTTACTGGTAGTAGGAAAATTTTTAAAATACACTGTCATTTTATTACTCCACAAATTATCATCAGCTTCTAAATACTCGAGACCCGTGCTTGCATGGGTTCCTTTATTAACTGTATTAAAATATCCAGTGGTTTCATTATTTATAAAACTATTGGCCTCAACTAAACTATCGCAGGGTGAAACTACTGTTATCACATCTTTTAAAATTGGTTTTGAATTAACAATATATAAACTTCTATTTTCTTCTTTATAACAAGAATTTAAAATAATAATAGATGTCAATATAAATGTTATAATTTTTATACTATTTTTTTTCATATCTAAACATGTTAATTTAAACTTATACTATTTTTATAAAATTTTTTCTGCAAAATTAAAACCTACTTTAAAAAGTAAATAAACATTGTCTTTTAGAGTACCATAACCGGGCCTGCAACCTAATTCGGTTCCCCACATTAAATTAATTTTATTCTTTAAATCAGTATATTTATAACCAAGTCGAAATCCAAAAGGACTTTTTTTAGTGTTTTCGTTTATATTATATTGATAGAAAAAATTTTGAGGTGTAGCATAGCTTGGATAAGTGCTTCCTTGAGTAGTAAAAACAATATTTCCATTAAGGTCATAGTATCCATATTCTGATACTAAAATGTCATGAAGTACAACTTTAGGTGCAAATAAATAGTCAAAATAAATCTCACTCATTTCATGACAGTTTTTTTCGCCAAAATCTTCAATATTAACTTTTATATCAGTATATCTAATTCTTGAAATACCGTAAACAAACATATTTGCAGTCATCATTGAAGTTCTATTTTGATTAAATGTCTCTATTTTTTGAGGTGTTGTATTAATCAAATAACCTGAAAATGGAGTTAAAGTTCCTCCAGTGCCATTTGTAGCTACTTCAGAATAGAAACTTTTATAACCAAAGCGTGATGCATAAATTATAAAATCTTTTTCTTTAACATTAACAAAGTAATTATATTTCCCTTCACTTTTTACAAATACACGCAGATTACAATCATTAAAATGACTATACAAAATAATTTTTCCAATATATTCAAAACTTGTAATTGGTTGCGAAATATAAAGAGGGATTGTGAAATTTGTATTCAAATCTTTGGGATTATCTTCATTCCATCTGTCGGCATATGCACTTGAAAACGAAAAGTCTAAAATGATTTTATTTTTAAAATTATATTCTGCATTTGCACCTAAAGAAAAATTAATATTAGGTGTGTAAATATCCACATTAAAAAAATTAATACCTAAATATAGATTCTTCAATTTATCTGATTTATTTCTTTCTATATCTATTTTATATATCTTGCTTGCATCAACTTTTTGAGAATAGGAATAAATAGTTGAAAAAATTAATATAATAATAAGTGTAAGAATTTTGTTTTTTTTCATTTTCATAAGTCTTAGTTGTGTTCTAAATAATTTAGCAAAGCTACTAAATAAATCCATACAAGTACTTTTTTTAACATTATTATTTTGCTTGTCGAAGTGCCC
>CAYRBL010000166.1:0-1870 GCA_964422385.1 uncultured Bacteroides sp. | reverse complement strand
TTCATTTTCGTTATTATTAATATTTCTCTTAGTTAGTTTTAGCAATTTAAGTTATTAAATACAGCAATGATTATTAATTTTTCGTCCTGTTTTAAGTTCAATTATTTTTCCATCAAAGGATAAGAAAACAAGAACCCTAATTGCTATTGAAGGACAATCAGAAATTACTTTTTCCCCAATACAATAATAACCATTTTCCGTCTTTTTAATTGCACTCAATTTTTTAGTTGTATAATTGAAATAATATTGATGTGCTTCTAAATAAAATATTACCTTATCAAAATTATCAATTGGACTAATAAATTGTATTAAACTATTTGCATTTGTGTAAAACTTCAATGAATCCCTGATCCAATGATTTGAATTATTCATTTTCCCAACGGCAACAACATTAAAACAATTATTCTTATGCCAACATCTAGGTCCAAATCCATGACGATTAAATGTATCACAAAAGAATGTTAATCTGTTAAAAAGGGCAGAATCTATTCCTTTTTTATATATCATGCTATCAGTGAAAAAATCTGTTTTAAAGTAATGACTCCCGTAAGGATAAAGAAGTGTCCAGAATTCATTCTTTTTGCATTTATACACATTTTCATAATTAACTTCTTTAAGTTGTTGGTAAGAATTAAAATCTTTTACAAACCTACATGATGATAAAAACAATATTATAATTATTAAGTAAGATATTTTTGTTTTCATTTTCATTATTATTAATATTCCTCACTCCCACCTCACTCCTTGACCAATGATACTATTGGTCACCGAGCGCAGTCGAGGTGTGTTAATTATTCCCATACATTAAATTCTTTTTTAATTAATGAAATTATTTTTGCATAAAAAATTAATTCATCTACATCTGGATATTCTTTTAAATAAGATTCAAAATTATTAAATTCAATTCTATTCCTAATATTTCCATTGCGGATAAAAGCGACATATTCATCTCCATCATTTATAGAAATCATACTATGACTTACTGTATATTGTCCATCTTCTATTGTATATGATGGTTCTCCTTGAAGTTTATAATTAATTTGATTAATACTTGGCAAGTATTCTAGATGGCTTCCTAAAAAATATAACCAAATTAATTTTAAATCAGTACTTGATTTAAGATCCTGTATTTTAAATTCTGGTTTATAACTACTCTCAGTAAAGCTAACATATGAATATAGTTTAACATTCCATTTATTTTTTTCATCTTTATACATTCTAAAAATATCAGTACCATTTGAAATACTTATTTTCTTATAAATTCGTATTTCATTTTTATAAGTTAAACTATCTGGTATATTTATATTCTTATTAATTTCCTTTATAGATTGAGAAAATAGATTTGTAATTAAAAACATGAATAAAAATGTAAATATATTTTTCATAATTATTATTTTCATAAACTTATTTTTTAGTTTCTTTCCTTTTAATAATCTTTGAATAGTGTAGACAATTTTGTCAATGTCTAAGTCATCGAAATTGTCCAACGATAATTTTTACAAACTTACTAATTATTTATCATTCCAAAGAGAAAAAGGAAAAATTATCATAAAAAAATAATTTCCCTTGCCCGAAATTCGGGCAGGCACATTTGAAACGAAAACTGCTTCCCCGAAATTCGGGCAGACACATTTGAAATGAAAACCGCTCGCCCGAAATTCGGGCAGACACATTCGAAAAGAAAACCGCTTCCCCGAAATTCGGGCAGACACATTTGAAATGAAAACTGCTTCCCCGAAATTCGGGCAGGCACATTTGAAATGAAATCCGCTTCCCCGAAATTCGGGCAGGCACATTTGTAATGGAAACTGCTTCCCCGAAATTCGGGCAGGCATTATTTTTAGCTTTTCTTATATTTTACTAAATAATT
>CAYRBL010000165.1:0-7424 GCA_964422385.1 uncultured Bacteroides sp. | reverse complement strand
ACATCTACTCGGAAACCAAAGCATACAATTGTAAAAAGACAATTCAATGGAAATCCAAAATAGCTTTTGTGCTTATTGTGTCATTTGCATATAATTAGGTAAATTCGACTTGTTTTCAAAAACACTTTACGACCCGTTTCATATAATAAGACTGTTTTTATTAATATTTAAACCCGAGCTTCGGTTATAAGAACCCCACCTAAGCTCCACTAAGAGGGGAGGAATTTGATTTCTGATAATTATAAAGATTAGAATTCACTTGAAAGATATTGTTCTTCTTTTTATTTATATTTAAACCCGAGCTTCGGTTATAAATATAAAAACAAATACGAATTTAAAATTACTAATTAGGAAATGGAAAACTATTTATTAGTATCTTTGCAAAAATAATATCAAAATCTAATGATTGAATCAAAAATAATTTCTGATATAATAAATAAGATTGCTTTGGGTTATAATCCTGAGAAAATTTTTCTATTCGGTTCGTATGCTAAAGGAATGCCTTCTGAAGATAGTGATATAGACTTATTAATAATTAAAGAAACTTCTGAACCTAGATATAAACGAAGTGTTGAAATTCAAAAGTTGTTAAAGGATTCGAAATTACCTGTAGATATAGTTGTTTACACGAATGACGAATTTGAAAATGGGAAAAAACAAAATCTTTCATTTATAAATTCAGCAATCAAAGACGCACAATTATTATATGAAAGAAAATAACGAAGAACGCTTAAAAGAGTGGATTGAAAAGGCAGACCATGATTTGGGTACAGAGATAATTATATTTCAATATATCAACGAATATTCCGATACACTTGCATAATGTATAACTTATGATGTAAAATGTAAAATGTAAAATAGTTTTACGGGAAAGGCTAAATTGGGTGGTATGGGTTTCTATTGATATTAATTCATTATGTGGACTAATATAAAAATAATACATCCTAAATAAGCTAATAAGGTTGGGAGTTGTGGGGTGGCATGTGTTATACTAAGGTTGGGGAAAGGTTGAAATAAGGTTTTTAAGAATAAAGGTATTGTTGGGTTTTTTATTGATATTTATCTCCTACGGAGAATTTAGTGATTTAGTAATATTGTGATTTAAGAATTTATAAATTTAAGAAGCTCTATCAATTGAATTTGGTAGAGTTTCTTTTGTTTACCCGCTAATCGACTTCGTCGTTAAGCGGGTTTTAGTATCTCTAAAATTATTAATTATTAATTGTTAATTCTTAATTGAACTTCCTACTTTTATTAATATTCGTTAAGATGACCTGTAATTATCAAAAATAATGTACCTTTGCAGTCTAATTTCTGGAATAAAAAACCATATTATGTTCACATTATTAAAGAAAGAAGTAAGTAATTTTTTAAACTCATTGACCGGATATATAGTTATAACAGTATTTCTGCTTATAAACGGTTTATTTCTTTGGGTATTTCCCCTCGATTTCAACATCCTCGACTACGGTTATGCCGGTCTTGATGGTATGTTTATGCTGGCACCTTTCGTGTTTTTGTTTTTAATACCAGCAATCACTATGCGCTTGTTTGCCGACGAAAAGAAACTGGGAACTATAGAGCTTTTGCTTACCAAGCCGCTTACAGATATGCAGATTATATTGGCTAAATATCTGGCAGGAGTAGTAATTGTAATATTTTCGCTGCTTCCAACTATCGTATATTTTTATACAGTATATCAATTAGGTTCGCCTGTTGGCAATATTGATTTGGGTGGTACTTATGGCTCTTATATAGGCTTATTATTATTAGGCGCTTCGTTTACAGCTATAGGTTTATTCTGCTCATCTATCACCGATAACCAAATTGTATCGTTCATAGTATCCGTCTTCTTATGTGGTTTCTTTTACTTAGGATTCGAATTTATTTTTAATTTAGAACTCTTCGGTCCTTTCGATTTATTTATTAAATCAATTGGCATAAGTCATCATTATTCATCCATTAGTAGAGGCGTTATCGACAGCCGTGATGTTATTTATTATTTAAGTATCATCTCTATTTTTATTCTTTTTACAAAAACATCACTACAAAGTCGTAAATGGTAAACTTAAAATCAATAAGCAAAATGGACAACAAGAAAAAGAGCCTAAAACGTAGCAATATCACTCAACTTATATTTAGTATAATAATTATTATATTGATAAATGTTATTGGATATTTCGCCTTCTTTCGTGCCGATTTAACAGCTGAAAAAAGATATTCGCTTTCATCTACCACCAAAACTTTATTAAAAAGTCTGAACGATATTGTTTATTTTAAAATATATCTGGAAGGAGATTTCCCAGCAGGTTTCAAAAGATTGCATAACGAAACCAAGGAAATGCTCGACGAATTTAGAGCATATAATAAGAATATACAGTACGAGTTTTACGACCCTAATACAATTACAAATAAAAAGGAACGCAACGAGCTCTACAAGCAGTTAGTACAAAAGGGACTGCAACCAACCAATCTACAGGTAAAAGATAAAGGCGCAACCAAACAACAGATTATTTTTCCTTGTGCCGAGGTTACATATAAAACCAGAACAATGCCTTTGGAATTATTAAATTCACAGTTGGGAGTTGAATCCGAAAGCCAGATTAATAATTCAATTCAGGCATTAGAATATAATATCTCGAATGTTATCCGCAAACTCAGTGTAACATTTAAACCAAAAGTAGCTATAATTGAAGGTCACGGGGAGTTGCGCAAAATTGATATGTATGATATCACTAATGCCCTTAACGAATATTATCAGGTAGAATATATACATTTCAGTGATACAGTTAATGGTGTAAATACTATTAATATCCATGCGTTGACTAATCATCCACAATCTGACACATCTAAAACTAAAATCCAAAATAAATATAAAGCTATAATCATAGCTAAGCCAACGCAGGCTTTTAACGATAAAGAAAAGTTTTTGATAGATCAGTTTATCATGTATGGTGGCAAGGTACTATGGCTTGTAGACCCTGTGTTTACAAGTATGGATAGTTTGAAAACCGATAACAAAACTGTGGCTGTTACAAATGATCTTAATTTAAATGATCAGTTTTTTAGATATGGTGTAAGGTTAAATACAAATTTGATTATGGATTTAAATGCGTTGCCTATCCCAACAGTTGTTGGTAAAGTTGGTAATCAACCCCAAATTAAATTTATGCCCTGGTATTATTTCCCAGTATTAATGCCTACAGCTAAGCATCCGATAGTAAATAATCTGAATGCAATTAAAACTGAGTTTATAAGTAGCCTCGATACAATAGAAAATAATATAAAGAAAACAATATTATTGACTACTTCAAATTATACCCGATTAATAAATACTCCTGTTATCATTGATTTGGATATGTTGAAAAGAAAACCTGAAACTCGCTTATACAACAAGCCTTTTCAACCAGTGGCAGTGTTGTTGGAAGGGGTGTTTGAATCGAATTTTGCACATCGTATGAATTCTGAAATTACGCAAAGTAAAGAGATAGGATTTATGGACAAAAGTGTGCCAACCAGTATGATTTTTGTTGCCGATGGAGATATTATAAAAAATCAATTACATTACACTAAAGGAAATCCATTGCCATTAGGTTATGATCAATACACAAAACAGTTTTTTGGCAACAAAGAATTTATTTTAAATTGTATGAATTATCTTACCGATGGACCAAATTTAATAGCAGTAAGATCAAGAGAACTTAAATTGCGTATGCTAGATAAAACTACTATTGACGAAACGAGATTAAAATGGCAATTAATAAATGTAATAATTCCTGTTTTAATAATTATAGTTTTTGGAATCATACAAGCATACATCCGCAAAAGAAAATATACCTTATAATATATATAAAGCGATTTATAATAGAAATAAAGAATGAAAAAGAACAAAATCATTATAATTTTAACACTTGTACTTGCTGTTTTAGCAGTAGTATTGGTATTAAGAAATAAAAAAACAACTATAGTCGATAACTTTGCTGTGGAAGACATAAGTACTGTTACAAAGATTTTTATGACAGATAAACTTAATAACAAAGTTATACTGGAAAAAATAGATGATCAAAAGTGGAGACTTAACAATACGTATGATGCCAGCCGACAAGTAATGGATATGCTTTTGGAAACGGTAAGCGAGTTGAAAGTAAAAGAACCTGTATCGAAGGCTGGTAGAAATAATGTGATAAAATGGTTGGCGACAAAGAATGTTAAGGTTGAAATTTATCAAATGGTTTATAGGGTAAATTTATTTGATAAGATTAAATTATTTAAACACGAAAAGCTTACAAAAGTATATTATGTAGGGGGCGAAACGCAGGATAATGTTGGTACATTTATGCAAATGGAAGGTGCCGAAGACCCAGCTATCGTATATATTCCAGGTTTCAGAGGATTTGTATCTCCACGTTTTTCAGCTTATGAAACTGATTGGAGAGCACACAATGTTTTTGATTTAAAGATATCAGATATTAAGTCGGTGAAGTTAGAATATCCTATTTATCCTGATTCTTCTTTTGAAATATCTAGAGAAGGAAGGTATTTTCAGATGAAATTGCTTTCTAAAAATGCTTTTGTAAAAGATTTTGATGAAATGAAGGTTTTGGATTATATGTCTTCGTTTACAAATATTAATTTTGAAGCTTTCAGAAATAATATTGGACAACATGCTATCGATTCTCTAACTTCTAAAAAGCCTTTATATACATTAACTGTTACAGATATTACAGGAAAGAAACGTGTAGTAACAACATATCCTAAGGTTGCAGATATTGTAAAAGTAGATGAGATGAACGATTTGCAGGTGATAATGGACCAAGATAGGTTTTATGCAAAAGTGAATGATGGAAAAGATTTTGTTACGATTCAATTCTTCGCTTTTGAGCATCTAATACGCTCAGCAGACTACTTTAGAAAAGTTGTTAACAAATAAATAATTTTGTTGATAAATAAATTAATTTTGCATAGATATTTAGCTTATTTTTGCATAGAATAATAATTCGAAAAAACACATAACATGAGATTCATAGTACAAAGTCAAATATTATTAAAAAGCCTTCAAACAATTAGTGGAGTTTTAAATGCTAACAGCACTTTACCAATACTTGAGAATTTTTTATTTGAGTTCAATGGTGAGAATTTAATCGTTACTGCTTCCGATTTGGAAACAACAATGACAGTTAAAATTCCTCTTGACAAAGAAACATTGGGAGATGCTCAAGAAGGGAAAATGGCTATTCCTGCAAAAAAGTTGTTAGAATCATTAAAAACATTTGCTGACATTCCATTAGTATTTAGTATTAATCAAGAAACCTTTATGGTAGAAATAGCTGCAGGTGATGGTAAATACAAACTTAGTGGACAAAATGCAGATGAATTTCCTCAGGTGCCAGTATTGGAAGATACTACAGTAACTGAAATTAATTCTAGCATTATTGCAAATGCTATCAATAAAACTTTATTTGCGACAGGCAACGACGAACTTCGTCCGGTAATGTCAGGTATTTTCTGCGAACTTACTCCAGATGATATTACATTTGTAGCAACTGATGCTCATAAATTAGTTCGTTACAGACGTACTGATGCGAAATCGGAAAATGCTACTTCGTTTATCTTAGCAAAAAAACCATTAAATCAATTGAAGAATACTTTATCAAATAAAGATATTCCTGTAAAAATTGAGTACAACCAACGTAATGCTTTCTTTAGTTTTGAAAATATTGAGTTAGTTTGTCGTTTGATTGATGGTAAATATCCAAACTACGAAGCTGTAATTCCAAGAGAGAATCCTAATAAACTAATTATTGATAGAATTTCTTTTTTAAATGCTATCAGACGTGTTGCTATTTTTGCAAATCAATCAACACATCAGGTTCGTTTGAAATTAAGCGGAAAAGAATTGGTGATATCTGCTGAAGATCTTGACTATTCTAACGAAGCTAAAGAAAGATTAACTTGTAGCTATGATGGCGAACCTATAGAAATAGGTTTTAACTCTAAGTTCTTACAGGAAATGTTAAATAACATTGACAACGAAATGGTGAAACTAGAAATGTCTCAACCTAACAGAGCAGGTATTTTAATGCCTGTTGATAATGAAAACAAGGATGAAGATATTTTGATGTTAGTGATGCCAGTTATGCTGAATCAACAATAAATCTATTTATATATTATTTGTTTAACGCTCCATATTTATTAATTATATGGGGCGTTTTTTATTTATAAATGTATATATTTGCACCAAAATAAGAAGAGGTATTAAGCAATTTAAAACATATTTAATATGAAAAAGGAATACTTTCTGTATGCAATAATTATTATTGGTTTGTTTCTACGCATCGTGTGGACGAGCGATATGGAATGGAAGGACGACGAAAAGCTTATGTATAATATGGCACATACTGCTGTCGACAAAGGTCAGTTACCTGCTGTGGGTATGGAGAGTGGGGGAGGTATCGTTAATCCCGGACTTAGTGTTGGAGTGTTTGCAGTAATTGCTGAATTCACTAAAGATCCTGTTGCTATGAATCGAGTTGTTCAGATAATAAATATTATTAGTATCCTTTGCTTTTTACTTTTTATCATAACAAAAATAGATGTTAAAGAACGAGAGGTTTGGCTATATGGAATAACTTTAGCAGCTATAAGTCCGTTGGCGGTGCTGTTCTCGCGCAAAATATGGGCACAGGATTTATTGCCGATACTTTCTTTTATTATTATCTTTGCCAACTACCATAGGTCGAAGAAATGGGGCGCTTTTATTTGGGGTTTAAGTGGAGCATTGATGGGACAAATACATATGAGTGGTTTCTTCTTTGCGTTTGGGCTTTTTATCTTCTCCGTTTTCCATGATCATTATAATAAGATTAGTTTTAAATGGTGGTTTTGGCTTGCTGGTAGCTTTATTGGAAGCATTGGATTGATACCTTGGCTTGTTTTTATTGCAAATCACCCACAGGAAACCAAGATAAGTTTCTTGCATATCTTCCAGTTCAACTTCTATCTTTATTGGTTTCTGGATGCTACCGGGCTTAACATTTATTATTCGCTTCGAAAGGATTTCTGGTCGTTCATTAAGGAGCCTTTTGTGCTTGGCGTCCCTACTTATTTGGTAGCAGTAGCACATCTTACTTTAGTTGCAATTGGTGCTTTTGTTTTAAACAAGCTTTTCAGGAATACTTATAAGTTAAAACCTCAGTTGAAGAATAAGAATGTATTGAAAGATATGTTTGATGGGATGAGTATAACTAATTTTTATCTATTGGCTATTCTATTGGGCTTAGGTATCTTTATGACTTTAAGCGGCACTCCTATCAACCAGCATTATCTTATTTGTGCTTTCCCTTTTACCTATATATTTATATGTAATATCCTTAAGAAAAATAAGAAAATTATCGTTACTTTAATCATCGCACAACTGCTTGTTA
>CAYRBL010000164.1:0-7441 GCA_964422385.1 uncultured Bacteroides sp. | reverse complement strand
GTTTAACAGGAATAAAAGTACAAGCACGTATCACATTTATTGGGTCGTAACCAGCAATTATAGCTCTTTTAATTATTGTATTAATATGACCATTGCAAAGATCATCAGGGTGCTTATCATCAGAACATAACATCACGTCATTAGGATTCGACTTTAAAAGTGGAGCCAGTGCATCAAAGTTTTTAGCTGCACTACCCTCACGAATCTGAATCTTCATACCGTATTTTATTTTAAGCAAAGCTTCTTTGATAGTAAAACATTCGTGATCGGTTGATATACCTGCTTTAATATATTTCTTAGCATCCTCATTATTTAGTCCGGGTGCGTGGCCATCAACAGGCTTATTGTATTTTTTAGCTATAGCTAATTTTCTTAAAACCTCTTTATCTTTAAAAATAACTCCAGGAAAGTTCATCATCTCCGACAAATATTTTACATCATCTGATGCAAGCAATTCTTCTATCTCTGAGCAGCCTATTGTAGCTCCAGAAGTTTCGAAAGTAGTAGCAGGAACACACGACGGAGCACCAAAGTAGAATTTAAAGGGAACCTTTTTGCCATTATTAATCATAAAATTCACACCGTCTATACCCAAAACATTTGCTATTTCGTGAGGATCAGAAACAGTGGCAACAGTACCGTGAGTTACTGCTATACGTGCAAATTCGGATGGTATCAACATAGAACTTTCGATGTGAATATGCGCATCAATTAAGCCTGGGAGTATATAATTTGTGCTTGTAGTAGCTTCTTCAGTTATCGTTTTTATTTTCCCATTAACAATTTTAATTGTTCCACTAAATATTCTTTTAGCCACAACATCAACTATGTTACCAGATATTTTAAAGCTTGATTCTTTCATTACTTTTAGTTTTTTTCAATCAACAAATTTACTAAAATTATGATGATAATAAAGTTTAATTCTTATTATATTTGTTAAATTATAGATAAATTTTATTTGAGACTCATAACTACCGTTCAAATAGGAGTGTTTAATATTAATAAGTATATATAAAGTTTTTATTAAAGTTATGTTTCTTTGAATAAAGATGTGTTTTAGTTTTAGTTTAATTTTCTTTTTATATGATAATAATAAGAAGAAAAATAGTTTTAATAACAAAAAAAAGGCTGCCAAAATAAATTGACAGCCTTTTTAGATTTATAGCTATGAATTCTTATTCAAAACCTGTACGGCGTGTTCCTTTGCAAACATAAGTTTTAGCAGGATCCGAAGCCCATTTCAGTTCTAAATAAATAGTATTTCCATTAACACTACCATTCGTAATAGTAGTGGTGTCATTTAATGCTACATCTATTCCATTAGTTACACTAAAAGAAGTGCCATTTAAATTAGCTTTGGTTTTAAATGTCCAGAAAGCAGCATTATCATCAACCCATACCTTGCTAGCATCGTTAGCTGTATTATATATTGATAATATTGTAGTGCCAGGAATAACTAAAGCACCACCCTGATACCAGTTTACAACATAGTCGCCACACACTGGATTAGCTGTTGAGAAGTTTTGATAATCCTTATATTTATCTTCTTTTTCGCAAGAAATAAAAATAAAGATAGCTATTATGGATATAAAACTTAAAATTATTGTTTTTTTCATTGTTCTTATTTTTTAGATATAAAAAATATTTAAATATAAAGCTTAGGGTTCTAAAAAGAATGCAGTTCCAATAGATGTGCCATCAGTAAAGCTTACTTTGTAGCTAAATTTGCCTGCGGTATTAATTGAACCTGTAGCTGCTGTAAAAAAGGCATCACCCCAAGGTGAAGGGAAATTAACTGCAGCATTATCGAAAGTACTGTCAGCATTAATTCTGATAACACCAGGGCAACGATAATCTAAACCATAGCCTTTGTATACTTCGTAATATCTGGCAAACATATCTGAGCAGTAATATACTCCAGCAATAGATGTCTTGGTTAAAGTAACACTACCATCACCTTTATCGCGTGAATATAATGTACCGCGACCACCAGTATAAGTGCCGGCAAAATTAGGAGTAGCACTACCTGTAACTCCTACAACCCATACTGTGCGATTGATTTTAGATGCAAATCCATCAACATTTGATGCATTATATACCAATAAATATCTACCAGCAGTAGCAGTGTTAACTGTTCCAGTAATAGTATAAGGGTCACCGGTACTAACAATAATACCTGGGTCAGTCCAAGTGCTTCCTTTAGCTATAACTGTGTCGGCTGCACCCTTCATTGTAAGCACAGCATAAGTAGTTGTTTTGGAAACCCCTTCTGTGTCTTTTGTACAATTGTACATTCCAAGAGCCATAAAAAGAAGGGCAACTATTAATATGAATTTATTATTTTTCATTTTCATTAAAATTAAAGTTATAAATTACGGTTTAGTATCCCACCATACTTTCATATATATTGGCTGTAAAGCTGGCGTATTAGGATTTCTCCTTCTTTCGGAATCTGGGAATAATAAACGTTTTGGAAAGAAACTTCCAATTGCACTATTTACTGACAATGTAAATTGACCTTTAACATAAGCAGTGCTTGAAGCAGGTACCAGACTTGCTTTTGGATAATGTGTACGGTTTTGTTCTAAGAAAGCTTCCAATCCTTGATTGTTAGTCATAGCCATCCACTTTTGATTCATAATCTTTTCTAGTTTAGTTTCAAAAGTAGTACTTGGATATTCGTAAGGACCTCCTACTGAATATAAAGCAGCAGCACCAGTTACACCTAATCTAGTAAAAGATGCATCAATACCTTTTTCGTAAAGAGTTTTTGCATTACCTGCCAAACTATATCTTTCGATAGCTTCGGCTTGTAAGAAATAACTTTCTGAAGCACTCATAAAATATACTGGATCCAATGGTGTAAGTACTGGTGTAGATACATTCTGGATGTTAGCATTACCTGGCAAAGCAGTATTGAAATAATCGCCTTGTGCCAAACAGAAATATAACTGTGGAGTTAAAGCGCGTTTGTTTACTAATGCAGGCAAACGAGGATCGCTAACTGAGTCGAGAATTGAGTATATAGTATTACTTGTAGAAACGTTTCCACCTAATCTGTCAACGAAAGTTTCGTAAGCAGGGTTTCTTTTGTTTTCTGCATTATTAAACACCATAATCTTTGCATCTGCATCCAGGAAAGGAGCATTGGCAGTATACAAAGCTTGTATACCAGCTGTAGCTACTATTGGACGAGCATAACATTGACGCATATAAATTTTCAACTTTAATGTGTTTGCAAACTTCTCCCACATATTCATATCGCCACCAAAAACGATATCGTCAATACCAGGTTTGATAGCTGTAGCATTTGGATTGTTTTGATCTTTGAAAGTTTTATAATCGTGAGCTAATGCTTCGTTGATCATAGTGATTAAACCATCATAAACGACAGAACCATTATCAAATTTAGGAGTAAGATTACCATCAACACCATTTAAAGCATCTGTAAAAGGAACCTTATCGTACAAATCGGCTAAGCATTGATAAGTGTAAGCTTGCATAACTGTCGACATCAAATAATAGCTCCAGTTGGCAGTAGTTCTCGATTGATTTCTTACATATTTATAATCGTTGAGCGCACCTGTATAAAGTTCGCCCCATTGTCTGTCGTCGAAATCACTTGATGTTAAACTGTACGAATCTATTTCTCTCCATTGTGGAGCGCCAATTGCTTGTGTCCAGTGTTGTGCCCAAAAACCACCTAACAACTGATAGTATCCGCCAACTACGTAAGCTGTAGAGCCTACACCTGCAGGGAATGTCAACTGAACAGTAGAATTAGCAGGATTGTTTGGATCAACATTTACGTCGAGAAAATCCTTTTGACAACCCATCAATAATATTACTAATAGTATAAATAATACCTTAGTATTTCTTATTATATTCTTCATATTAATATATTTTTAAAATTAAAATGTTAAACGTAAACTTACACCATAACTTCTGGTAGTAGGAGCTGCACTATACTCACCATAATCAGCATTCAAATCGTTTCCGAAAGTAGTTAATTCAGGATCGATAAAATGATTATCAGATGGAGTAAATATAAGTAGATTGCGACCGATGAAGCTTATAGAAGCATCACCGAAAGGTGTTTTCTTTAACCAGCTTTCGGGGAAAGTGTAGGTAAGAACAACATCTCTTAGTTTAACAAAAGATTTGCTTATAAGGAATTCTCTGCTGAAATTTCCTGCACCTCTTGTTTGATCATAATATTGATATAATGTTTGGTTATTATGCGAAATTGGAACAGTGTTTTCGATATAACCAGTAACATTACCACTAGCATCCAATACCTGTTGTACTGAATTAGGAATAATAAATGGATTACGATCGTTGAAAGTAGTTTCAGGAGCTGTTCCTGCAAAGTACATCATTTCTTTTGTACGTGAATACATCATACCACCTTGACGAATATCAATTGAGAATCGTAAAGATACATTTTTGTATGTAAAACTATTGATGATACCACCTGTCCAATCGTATTGACCACTTGCATACTTAGTGTCGCCTGGATTTTCTTTTAGTAATTGTTCAACTGGATTAGCAATTGGCAATCCTTTGGAGTCAACTACTATATGTCCGTTGCCGTCAGTAAGTGCTACAGCTCCCTGGAATATACCCAATGGTTGGCCAGGTACTGCTACGAAACCTAATTTTGAGGTGCCTCCCAGATCAACTTTGGTTAAAGCATCGTTTAAGCTAACAAGTAGGTTGTTGTTCTTCGAAAAATTAACTGTGATTTCCCATTTAAAGTTCTTTTTTAAGATAGGAACTCCTTTTACTAATAATTCAACTCCCTTATTTGATATCTCACCAAGATTCATTGTTTGATACTTATAACCACTTGAGTAAGCTAAAGGAACAGCATAAATAAGATCAGTAGTAATTTTACTATAATAAGCAAAATCAAAACTTAGTCTATTGTTCAAGAATCTAAGATCTGTTCCTATTTCAAACTCTGTAGTTAACTCAGCTTTTAAATTTGGATTACCAATTGTATTTCCAACAGTCATTGCATTGATTCCTGCTAAAGGCCAGTCTAGTCCTCTATATCCATCAGAATAATTAGATTGTGTAAATGATGGGAATATCAAATAAGGATTGGCATCGTTTCCAGTTTGCGAATAACCAAGTCTTAGTTTACCGAAAGGTACATATTTTGTAACTGCAGGGAACACTTCAGTAAAGATAAAAGAAGTATTAATACCAGGATAAAAGAAAGAGCGGTTGTTACTTGGCAAAGTTGACGACCAGTCGTTACGGGCACTTAAGGATACATACAAATATTTTTTATACCCAAAGTTAGCACTACCGTACAAACCGTACAACCTTCTCAAGCTACTTTGCTCGTCAACGATAGGAGCGTTGGGGCTGTTAGATAATTGATAGAAATCAGGAATACTTAAGCCAACAACTTTTGCTGAAATATATTTAGTGTTGCGTTGGTTGATATTCCAACCTAACATTCCATCCCATTCAATGTCTTTATTTATATCTTTTTTAAAGTTTAAAATAACATCATTGTTAAATTCGCGTGTAAGTGTTGAGCTTTCGATAACTCTACCAACGTCGTCAGAATAGGTATTTCTTGCATATTTTGTAATGGCTCTCCATTCTTTTAACTGCGAGTTAGCAACGTCGGTACCAACTCTCCAGGTTGCCGACATCCAATCATTAAATTTATAATCTAAATTAACATTACCAAATACGCGGTCTTCGTTATAATTGTTACCGTGCTCGTTGAGTACATAATATGGATTAGCTGCATATCCATTATAATAATTATCCAAATTATACCATAAGCTATTATAATCTTTTTGATCAACTATACTAATGTCGCGAGGAGTTTGCATAATGTTGTCATATACTGATTGCTCCTGACCTGTAGGTACAAATTTACTTTGTTTTTTAACATAAGAAATCGAACCGGAACTTGTAAAGTTATTATCAAGTTTGGTGGTACCTCTTAATGACAATGTATTTCTTTTGTAACTATCGGCATCAGTTGGATAGATGCCATCCGAATTGATATTAGAATAAGAAAAGAAATAGCTTGATTTATCATTTGCATTTGTAATAGAAATGGAGTTATCAAAAGTACTTCCTACATCGAAAAAATCTTTAACATTATTAGGTAAGGCTACATAAGGTTTGATCTGTTGTTGGTTGTTAACTATGTGACCCCAAGGTCTCATAGTGCCGTCAAATTTAGGACCCCAACTTGTGTTTTCGATAGTAACTGGTTGTCCGTTGAAACCTTCGCCGAATTCGTTCTGAAAAGTAGGAAGGCGTAAAGGAGTTTCGGCAGTATACGAGGTTGTAAATGTTACCTGAGCACCTTTTGATTTAGTAACTTTTGTTATATCTTTTCCCTTTTTAGTGGTAATAAGTATAACACCATTAGCAGCTCTCGAACCATATAATATGGTAGCGGACGAGCCTTTTAAGAAAGAAATAGTTTCGATATCATCAGGGTTGATATCATTACCACGATTACCAAAATCGGTACCGCCATTTAAGCTGGTGCTACCGGTAGAAGAGTTGTTTACAGGCACGCCATCGATAACGTACAAGGCCTGATTGCTACCCGATAATGAAGTGTAACCACGAGAAATTACTCTGGTGGAAGCACCCGGGCTTGAAGAAGCAGACGAAATGTTGACACCTGCTACTTTTCCTTGTAAAGAGTTAAGGGCACTTGGGTCGCGCGATTTGACGATGTCGTCGCCATTAACCTGAGTAGCTGAATAGCCTAAGCTTTTTTCCTCGCGTTTAACCCCTATTGCTGTTACAACTACCTCTTCGATGTTCATTACATCGGGAAGCAGCACAACATCAATCACAGTTTGGGTTCCGATTTTAACTTCCTGAGTTTTCATACTCACGAATTTAAAAACAAGGGCTTCAGCTTTGTCAGGAACAGCTATACGGTACTTACCGTCAACATCGGTTACAGTTCCGGTAAGGGTGCCTTTGATCAATACATTGACACCCGGCACGCTTTTTTTGTCTTCCGAACTTGTAACTCTTCCTGTAATAACCCTTTGAGCTTGCAAAATTTGTGCACCCATCAGAAGTAGGGTGACTAGCAAAAGTAAAATTTTTCTCATTTTGAGTTAAGTTTAATTAATACGAAATTTGTTAAGTTTAAAATTAACGGAATCTCCTCTAATATCAAGGATTCTTCATTAATGTTAATTCAATCTGCAATTATAATCATTTTTTTTATATAAGTCAATATTAAAATGAAATAGTTATTAACATTTTTTTGCAATGTTAAGCAAAGTATTATGTAAATCAGCGTGTATAGCTATGTTGATAAGTATATTTTTTTTATTTTTATACTATATATATAATAAGGAGTGTGGAAAATGAATAATGGAGATGGTTTTAATTTAATAAAAAATCTAGTAGTTAAGAAATGTCTTGATGTAAA
>CAYRBL010000163.1:0-7474 GCA_964422385.1 uncultured Bacteroides sp. | reverse complement strand
TTACTTCCCAATACAGAAACTGGAAAAGATGGTATGCAAAACTTCATCATTGGTAATCTCGCCAGTAATCTCACCAAGCTGATGCAAAGCAGTTCTGAGGTCGATTGCAATTAAGTCGCCACTTATATTATTAGCAATGCCTTCTTCAATAGCTTTCACTGCCCACAACGTATTAACCAATGCTTCGTAATGACGAATATTCGACACCATAGTCTGATCGTTAATATCAGATTTAATAACAGATTTAACCAAACTATCTGTAATAAGATTGATGTTTTCTTTGCGCTTTGCAGAAACAAATATGATATCAAAGTCTAATATTTCCTTCAAATGCTTTGGAGCTTCCATCATCTCATCCATCTTATTTGCGATGATTATAAAATGTTTGTTGTTATTTTTAATATGATGTTCAAAGTCTTTTAAAGAAGCATAAATCTCCTGATACGAGCTCTTATTAATATCCACAACATAAAGAATAATAGTAGCTTGCTCAATCTTCTGATAGGTTCTTTCGATGCCAATATTCTCAATCACATCCACCGAATCTCTTAAACCGGCAGTATCAATAAACCTAAAAGTAATGCCATTTATAGCAATGGTATCTTCAATAGTATCGCGGGTAGTGCCAGGAATCTCCGACACAATTGCTCGTTCTTCATTAAGCAATGCGTTCAACAAAGTAGACTTACCCACATTAGGCTTACCAATAATAGCAACAGGTATTCCGTGTTTCAATACATTTCCAAGCGCAAACGAACTTATGAGTTTATTCACTTCTACATCTATTTTATGAAGCAATTGTATCAAATCGTTCCTATTTGCAAACTCCACATCCTCTTCACTAAAATCTAATTCAAGTTCAATTAGAGCAGCAAAGTTGAGTAGTTGCTGACGTAATTGTTTTATCACAGACGAAAAGCCACCTCTCATCTGATCCAAAGCAAGGCTATGTGAGGTTTGAGAATGAGAAGCAATCAAATCGGCTACAGCTTCTGCTTGCGACAAATCAAACTTCCCGTTAAGGAAGGCTCTCATTGTAAACTCCCCTGCATTGGCATGACGGGCACCATTGTTAAGCAATAATTCTATTATCTTTTGTTGAATAAAAACCGAACCATGACAAGATATTTCAATAGAATCTTCGCCAGTATACGAATGTGGAGCTTTAAAAACACTTACTAATACTTCGTCAATAATACTGTTTTCGTTAACAATAGTGCCAAAGTATATACGATGACTCTTACTCTCGTTAAGCTTTAAGCCTTTCTTTTTAGGTTCAAATACTTTTTCGCTTATTGCAAAGGCATTCTCACCCGAAATCCTTATCACTGCTATTGCGCTCAATCCTGATCCTGTTGCTACAGCACAAATCGTATCGTTGTTGTACATGGTCTTTATTTTATTTGCAAAGATAAATATAAAAAAGCATTAGCACAACGAATTCCTCTTTGTATTATGAATAGATTAATATTTATTTAAAATATCTTTATTTGTATTGAAATAAAACGTACTTTTACACTTGAAAAAGCGAATGAATATGCGACTACTATTTACAATAATATTACTTCTTAACTGGGGCATTTCAAATGTATCTGCACAAGATAATTCTAATACAAAAGTAAGAGAAATACCTTTTCATACTATAGAGAATAATGGATATAAGAATTATGTAAACCCTGTAATTATTACTAATTTCTGCAAAGTATATTCTCAAGTCGATACAAATAGTAAGGTATTACTAACTCTAAGTTTCAATACTAAGATAAACTTAAAGGGTGAAGGTGAAGATGCTTGGACGACGACTACAGAGACTATAAATAATGGAGAAAAGCACATCATTAATCAATACATCAAAGTTAAATGGTATAAAATAGCTTTACAAAATGGAGAAGGATATATTGTTGCTTCAGATGTTGCCACTCATAGTTTTGCTAAGGATGATAAACAAACAGATTATTTTGTAGTGACTGATTATTCAAAACAGTTCAATTCTGATGGCAATAATTTTACTATTTATAAATACGATAGAAAGAATAAACATTTTGTCGACACCTTAGTCACTAGGAATGTTAGAGGAGATTTGATACAGTTTTTGAATGTAAAATGGAAGAATGTTGATGTGCTTATTCATGCTAAAATGATTAATGCTTATTGTGGTGGTGGCATGACTGACATATTCATTGTAGATGCTAACCAGAAACTTTCTCAGCTTATTTCAACTGCTTCTTATGCTGATGATGGAAGCGCCGATTCGTATAATTCCACAGTTTGGCTGCCTTTAATCGTTAAAAACAAAGTAGAGCTTTTGCCAAATGGAGATACTGATAGTATCTTCAATAGCTTTTCGGAGAACATGACTAAATATCCTTTTCCAAAAGGAATTTCTGTTCCTAAAAAAGCACTTATTGTTTATAATGAGGTAAAACATAGCAGTATTTACAATAAGAAAGGAGAACCTTTAACAAACAAAGATGGCTCATACAAATCTAAAAAGATTAAAGATAAAACTATTTATTATAGATGGAATGGAAAGAAACTTGTTAAACTAAAATAATATTAGAATATGAATATCATACCAAGAATAGAAACCTTAAAACAAAAGAAACTCTTAGGAAAAAGAATTAGAATGTCGTTTGCCAACAATAAAACCTATGAATTATGGCATAGTTTTATGCCTCTAAAAAAGGAAATAACTAACAATATAGGTACCGACCTTTATTCAATAAAAGTATACGATCCTTCCTACTTTGCCAACTTTAACCCTACTGCTGAATTTGATAAATGGGCTGCAATTGAAGTCACCGACTTTAATTATATCCCCGAAGGAATGGAATCTTTAGTGTTAGAAGAAGGGCTCTATGCAGTATTTAATTATAAAGGTTCGAGTGCCGATGGAAGTATTTTTCAATATATTTATGGAACATGGATTCCCAATTCGGAATATATTCTTGATAACAGACCACACTTTGAAATATTAGGTGATAAATACAAAAACAACGATCCTAATTCAGAAGAAGAAATCTGGATTCCTATCAAAGCAAAAGTATAATGTATTCCTCCCTCTCCTCTTAGGAGAGGGCTGGGGTGAGGTGAGAGCTTACTTCGGTTTATACACCCTTACATAATCATAAACTACAGAATCAGGATAAGTTCCAAGAGATGGAGTGCCACCAAATCCTGTAAGTTCTGTAGATAAAATCAAATATTCTGTTCTTTGAGAAACTGCTGTAGAAGTACGCCAGGTTTCTTTGCCATCAATGTAAAAAATATACTCAGTAGCCGTCCATTCCAGACCAAAAGAATGAAAACCTTCAGTAATTCCATCCACTTTAGCCCTTGCCCCTACCTGCTGATGACTTGTACCATAACCATTCCAATGAATGGTGTGATATATCGAATCGGGATTCATTTTATGATATTCAAAAATGTCAACTTCTGTTCCATTAACTGCAGGATTACCTACTGTAGACATTGTTGGCGATTGCAACCAATAAGCAATATGAGGTCCTTTTGATGTATTCATCATCGCTCTGCACTCGAAATATCCATAAGTAGTTTCAAAGATATTCTGAGTACCCAGCTGCCCCACAAAATACTTTCCTGCACTATCTTTCATCACACTTATCACTAAATGTCCATTCCAATCCAAGGCAATTGTCCGTCTGTCAACAGTTGCATAATTTCTCACAGTGCCCTCAGCCCTATAGTTCCATCTGGTAGTATCCACTTCTTTTCCATCAAATTCATCATTCCACACCATTTTATAATCTGTTCGGATATGAGCAGGTAGTGTGGTATCAATAGGAGCATAGCAAACTGTAATTGTATTGCCATCAGAAGCTTTCTTACATTGAATAGAAGTAAAACATATAATTAATATAAAAAAAAGAAGATATTTCATTGTAATAAGAATTAAATATTTTTCAAAAGTACTTCTTTTTTTATGATTCTGAAAACATTTTTTTACTTATCTTTGTTGTTTAAATAAAAAAATATATCAAATGAGTATACTAGTAGGAAAAACTTCGAAAGTCCTTGTACAAGGATTTACAGGATCTGAAGCTACATATCACGCTTCACAAATGATAGAATACGGTACGGATGTTGTAGGTGGAGTTACACCTGGCAAAGGTGGACAGATGCACCTCGACCGTCCGGTTTTCAATACAGTAGCAGAAGCTGTAAAGAAAACAGGTGCTAATGTTTCAATTATTTTTGTACCACCACCATTTGCAGCTGATGCAATTATGGAAGCAGCCGAAGCAGGAATTGCTTTAGTGGTATGTATTACAGAAGGTATTCCTACAAAAGATATGGTAAATGTTAAGGCTTATTTATCTGATAAAAACACTCGTTTAATTGGGCCAAACTGCCCTGGTATCATCACTCCTAGCTCAGCTAAGATTGGTATTATGCCTGGTTTTATTCACAATCCTGGTAAAATAGGTATTGTTTCACGTTCAGGAACTTTGGCTTACGAAGCGGTTGATCAGGTTACCAAAGCTGGTTTAGGACAATCTACAAGTATTGGTGTTGGTGGCGATCCAGTTCCTGGCACTACTATTAAAGATGCTGTAGAGTTGTTTATGAATGATCCTGAAACCGAAGGTATCGTTATGATTGGCGAAATAGGTGGCAATATGGAAACAGATGCTGCTTATTATATCAAAGAATTTGGTACAAAACCAGTAGTAAGTTTTATTGCTGGAGCTACTGCACCTAAAGGAAGAACTATGGGACACGCAGGTGCTATTGTAGGCGGTGCTGCTGATACAGCTCAAGCTAAAAAAGAAATACTAACAGAATGTGGAGTTCACGTTGTTGAATCACCTGCCGAAATTGGTATTACAATGCTTAAAGCATTAAAGAAATAATATCTTAATAAAACTTCAATTTAAAAGCCTTCCGAATTAGTTTCGGGAGGCTTTTTTTTATTTTAATAAAAATGTTTTGGGACGTGTTGTTAACTAATTAATGAACCTAAACGTGTTTTAAGACGTGTTGAAAGTTTCATTATGTTCTCATAATATATTTCCATTTAATTGCATTTTTTTTGTTTTGGTATTAAATATTATTGTAAGTTTGTATTCTAAAATTAATACGAAAACAAGGATGAAGAGACATCTTATTTTTATATTCTTATTTTTTATAGCTGTAAAGGGATATACTCAATTAAAATTAGAGAATATTCCATACATACTTTCTGAAATAAATAATAAAGATGCTAAAGGCAAACAAGGTATCTGGTTTAACTATGATAAAATAAATCATATAATATATTCAATGCAAAATTATAATAATGATACTCTAAATGGATATTTTGAAAATTATTGGTATAATAATGGTAATATTAGTGAAAAAGGGTATTATAAAAATGGGAAACTTGATAGTATATTTATTGCTTATTGGGAAGATGGTCAAATTCGTGGTATTTCGAATTATAAGAATGGAGTTTTTAATGGAATCGTTTCTTCTTATAATAAGGACGAAAAACTAATTTTACGCAGAAACTATATACTTGGTAATATAGATCCTAATTATAATGATTTTTATGTTGATACTACTCTGGTTTTTGACAATAAAATTAAAGTTGATTATACTTCAAAAACTATTAATAAAATTGATACTGTAATTACTAAATATGATACTAAATGGAATAAGGAATCTGATATTTATATTAATGATACTTTATGTAAGCATATTGATTATTATAAAAACAAAGTAAAAATTGAAACTATTTATCAAAATTCTGAAGATTATAAACGAATTATTTATTCTAGAAATAAACCTTATTACATTGAAAAGATCTTATATTTTCAAAAAAACAAATTAATAAAAAAAGAAGAGTTTGATAAGAATGGTAAATTAAAATAAAAATCTGAATTATTTAATTTAAAAAACTACTTAAAGTTTAATATAAAATACTACCTTTGTAAAAAAATACAAAATGACACGACAAGCAATAATAGAACATACAATTCAAGTTATAAATCAGCTTCCTCAGGAAAAAGCTATCGAAATATATGATTTTGCAGATTTCTTAATAAAGAAATATGAGGAACAATTATTAAGTGAGAATATTCATAATATGATTGAAAAAGGTGGCTCATTTGAATTTCTTAAGGATGACGAAGACCTTTATTCATTAAGTGATTTGAAAGAAAAATACAATGATTAAAGGAGATATTGTATTATTACCATTTCCTTTTACTGATTTAACTGGAAGTAAATTAAGACCTGCAATAATTTTGATTGAATCTGAATATGATATAACTGTTTGTTTTATCACTACCCAACTTAAATGGAAAGAAGAGACAGATATTCTTTTATCCCCTTCTTTAGATAATGGTATTAAGAAAGATTCGTTGATACGATTATCTAAAATAGCAACTATTGAAAAAACTTTTGTCTTAGGAAAATTAGGTAAATTACAAGAAACAGAAATATCTGATCTAAATAAAAAACTTAAACAGCTTTTCCAACTTAATAATTAAAGATATTTCAAATCTAAATAACACATTAAAAAAAGCCCTCCGAACTTAATCCGGAAGGCTTTTTTGTACTAATCCCTCCCCTTTTAGGGAAGTTGAAATGGGGTTAAATTCTTAGTGATTTAACTTTAATTTATCAAAAAGTTTATCATTCTGAATAATTTCAACTGTTTTCAAATAGGCATCATCCACATCTTTAACTACCATATAATAAGAATTCATATCGTATAAGTTGCGAGCTATTAATGCCTTTATTTGAACACGGATATATTTCTCTGAATTATCAGCAGCTTTCTTATCAGCTTCGTCTTCTATTGCTGCATTTTTCAACAGTTCTTTATTTAAGTTTTCGGTGTTCTGAGCAAGGTATGTAGCCACATCCTGATAGTTTTTATATTTATTCGAAAGTGTAGTATCGGTTTTTATTTTATCATAATACTGATTTAATATTTTCGTGATTTTATCAGCATTCACACTACTTCTTTTCACACCTTCTTTTTCGGCAAATGCATTAAAAGTACTCATAAACTCATCAGTCATCTGGAATGATTTCATAAACTCTTTTATGTTTGGATATTTTTTCAACATTGATTCTCTGTTCTTGTCAACCAAGTCAACTGTAAAATTATTCAATACATTCTTTCTTCTTAAATCAACAAAATAATCAGAGATTCTAGATGTATCCATAGGTATAAAGATATCTGGCATAATTCCTCCACCGCCATATACAACTCTACCATTATTAGTTTTGTGTTTTAAAGAGTCGGGGAAATGTATTTTAGCAGGGTTCACCAATTCACCATTAGTATAGCGATGCAATGCATCTTTGTAGTAATTTTCTAAACCATCGTTGTAAGGTTTCTGTATCCAACGTCCTGATGGGGTATAATATTTAGCGGTTGTCAAACGGATAACTGAACCATCAGGCAAATCGTAAGGACGTTGTACTAATCCTTTGCCAAACGAACGACGACCAACAATCA
>CAYRBL010000162.1:0-7477 GCA_964422385.1 uncultured Bacteroides sp. | reverse complement strand
TAAATTTTTATCGATAATAGCATAACCAGCATTTTTGTCTAAAGTATCAATAGTAGCAGTTGGCACAAAGTCGTCGCGAACGATAGAGAATTCAGTTCTACGATTCAATGAATGAGCAGCTTCTTGTTCATCTTTAGATCTTAAAGTTTTGATATAATCATCAGTTAAAGTAACACCTTCAGGGAAAGTGAAAGACTTAGGAGCTGTATTTCCATCTTTACCTCTATAAGTACCTACTGTAGGTTTTGCTAAGGTTCTTGGAATTTTTTCTCCATAACCTTTAGCTATCAAACGACCTGCATTAATACCTCTAGTTATTAAATAGTCAACAACACTTTGAGCTCTTCTTTGAGATAGTGTATCGTTTGTCATAGGAATTCTTCTGCTATCAGTATGCGAACGGAGTTCAATAACTAATCTAGGATTAGCCTCCATAGTTTTGATAAGATCAATTAAAGAATCTTGATATTGTTCTTTTAAATCCCATTTAGCAAGATCGTATAGAATTTCAGGTAACAAAATTGGAGCCTTTGGAATAGGAGTTAATCTAAAATCGTGTACAAAATCTTGATTTTTTTCTAAATTAACTGTAGATTCGGTACCTTTATTATTCCTATTAAAATAACCGGATTTAGTAACCTCTAAAGTATAAGTAACACCCCAAACAAATTGTTTGTTGTCGAATTTATATACACCCTTAGCATCAGTTTTGGTTTCCAAAGAAGTTCCATTAGAACCAACCATCTTCACGTTTACATCTTTTAATAACTGTAATGTGTTATCATCACGGATAGTTCCTTTTAAAGTATATAATAAAGGAGGAAGATAAACTGAATAAATATCATCACCACCTCTACCACCTTTACGGTTAGAAGACATAAAGCCTTTTTCGCCTTCAGGGAAGAAAACTAAACCAATATCATCACCACTTGAGTTGATTGGAACACCCATATTACGAGCAAGAGTCCATTCACCAGCAACTTTAGAAGTTTTGAAAATATCATAACCACCAAGTCCAGGCCAGCAATTTGAAGAAAAATATAAAGCAGTATCTGATCTTAGGGTAGGGAACATTTCTTTACCAGCTGTATTAACATTAGGCCCTAAATTAACAGGAGTACTGAAAGGTTTACTTTTTTTATCACGTTTAGCACACCATATATCATACTCACCTTGTCCACCTGGCATGTTTGAAGCAAAATAAATAGTTAATTCGTCACCACTAATAGCAGGATGAACGAAATCGTAATCTTCAGAACCAAGATTTACTACTTCAGGATCTTCCCAGCCTTTACCTTTTTTCTTTGCTGTATAAATTAAACAACCAAGTCGTTTTTTATTTTCATTACCGCAACGGGTAAAATATATTGAATTACCATTTTCGTTAAAACAAGCTTCCCCTTCGTTTACTTCTGTATTAATGATTAATTCTTTTTCGTATAAATCCACACCACTCCAATTGTCTCTTCTATCTCTAGTAGTACTAAAGAAATCAGAGAAATTAGTACCAGTCCAAGCATCCTGACCTTTGCCGGTAGTACCTTCTCTGGTAGATGTAAAAACCAATTCACCATATTTTTTTCTATCACTAAAAGCAGGCGACCATTCATTATCTTTTGAATTGAATTTTTTCATATTGTTTACCTCATATCGTGTAGGTTTTTCAATCCAAGTTTTTATCTTTTTGCAAGATTCAGCACCATTAATAGCTCTTTGGTCGTCTGGAACAAGTTTTAGATAATTATTATAATTTGCAAGAGCATCTTCATATTTTTCATTCGCACGTAGCGATTCAGCATAATACAAATAAGCTTTTGGTTCTTGTTTAAAATAGTTTAGTTTAATAACTCTAAGGTATGCTTGTTCAGCATTTTTAGAATTACCCGTCATACGGTAACATTCTGCTATTTGAAAAAGAATTCTGTTTTTTTCAGGTTTATTTGTAACATTAGAATAAGCTTTTTTATACTTTTCTACTGCGTTATTGTACTGTTCGAGACCAAATGCCTTGTCAGCTTCTTCTGTATAATTCTTCTGAGCAAAGATATTATGTGAAAAGAATATTGTTACAAATAGTGTTAAAATAAAGGCTTTATAAGCTTTCATACTCTTGAATATTTATTATAAATACAGGGTGCTAAAATAATCATTTTTTTTCAATAATGATACATTTTTTTAAAAATAACTTTATTTAAACGATAAAAAACTAAAAAAGATACATATATAAAAAAGAAAACTCCGATTAATATACAATCGGAGTTTTCTTTTTATACTATTATTATTTTATTTTATTTTGTTCTTGTTTACGCATCCTTAACATAATTAGGTCATAAGCAATAGGAGTAGCATTAAATACTGATGAATAAGTTCCAATTGCGATACCAACTAATAATGCAAAAGTAAATCCTCTGATAACTTCACCACCAAAAATAAACATAGCTAATAATACCATAAATGTAATACCTGAAGTTATCAAGGTACGTCCTAAAGTACTATTAATAGCATCATTCATATTAGTTTCTAAATCACGTTTAGGATATAATGTAGTGTATTCACGAATTCTATCAAAGATAATAACGGTATCCATAATTGAGTAACCAATAATTGTTAAGATAGCCGCAATAAAATCTTGTCCAACGTCCATACTAAACGGTAATACACCATGTAATAGGGAAAAGACAGTTATAACAATAAATGAATCGTGGAATAAAGAGGTAACAGCACCTAATCCCCATTGCCATTTTCGGAATCGGAAAGCAACATATCCAAAGATAATTAATAAAGAGAAGAAAACTGCATAATATGCTTTTGTTAATAAATCATAAGCAATAGTAGGTTCAATTTTCTGAGAACTTAATCTACCTATTAATTTAGAGTCAGCATGTACTAAGAATTCCTCTTTTGTAACAGGTTTAGAATAGTATCCTTTTAATCCTTCATAAAGTTTAGTTTCAACAATAGAATCAGTTTTCGAAGATTGTTCATCTATTAAATAAGAAGTAGTAATTTTAACTTGATTATTAGGTCCAAAAGTTTTTACTTCTGGTTCAGTATAAAATACTTTTCCTAAACTTATACGTAAATCATCAGTTTTAACGTCTTTGTCAAAACGCACTACATAACTTCTACCACCTAAGAAATCAATACCACGGCTTAAACCTCTTATTGATAAAGAAACTATACCTACAACCACTAAAGCAAGAGATAAGATATAGAATTTTTTTCTTAAGCCAACAAAATCAAAGTTAACTTTAGTAAGAACATCTTTAGTATATTTATTCCACACCGTAATTTCTTTATTTCTATCCATCATCCACATAAAAATAAGTTTAGTGATAAAAATAGCGCAGAATAATGAACTTAAAATACCGATGATTAAAGTAGTAGCAAAACCTTGAACAGGACCTGAACCAAAAACATAAAGAACAATACCTGTTAGGAGAGTTGTAATATTACTATCGATAATAGCTGTTAGAGCGTGTTTGTAACCATCGTCAACTGCAAGTCTTATTCCTTTACCTGCTCGAATTTCTTCACGAATACGCTCATAAATAATAACGTTTTTATCAACGTCCATACCAATTGTTAAAACGATACCAGCAATACCAGGTAAAGTAAGAACTGCACCTAATGAAGCTAGAATACCAAATACAAAGAACATATTGGTAAATAAAGCAACATTAGCAACCAAACCTGCACTATTATAATAGAAAATCATAAATAGTAAAGTAAGAGCAAAAGCAACTATAAACGACCAAATACCGGCACTAATAGCTTCTTTTCCTAAAGTTGGACCAACTATGGCTTCTTCAACAATTTTTGCTGGAGTAGGTAATTTACCTGCTTTTAATACATTTGCTAAATCCTTAGCTTCTTCAATAGAAAATCTACCTGTAATAGAAGAACGTCCACCAGAAATTTCAGAATTAACAGTTGGGAATGAATAAACAAAGTCGTCAAGAACAATAGCAACACATTCTTTTTGAGGAGCTGCTGCAGCTGTAACATTTTTCCAAATTTTTGCTCCTTCTGAGTTCATTGACATTGCAATTTCTACACCACCATTTTGGTCGTAATCCTGACGAGCATCAGTAATAACATCACCTCCTAAAGCAGGAGAACCATCACGAGAAGTAATTTTAATTGCAACTAATTGATAAACGTCAGTTCTTTCTTGAACAGGTTTTGCTGTCCATAAGAATTTCATATTATGAGGAAATAAATTCTTTACTCTGTCAAGTAATTTATTTATTCTTGGAATATCTTTAGAACTAGCCATCCCAACAACTGGACCTTTATTAGGAACACCTTTATCATCTATTCCTAAACGTATAAAAGAAGCATAAAGCGGATGTTCTTTTGTCCATTCCTCTTTTGTTTTTTCCTTTTTATCTTTAGAATTATCTTTGTCTTTTGTTTTTAATTTATTCAATAATGCTTTACCAGTAGTATCATTTGCATTTTTAGCAATTAATGAATCTTTCTTAGCTGATGTATTAGTTGAATCGATTCCTGTAGAATCACCAATATTATCTAATTTTTCAATATTTTTAATTGAAGCAAGAGCTTTATCAGCTTCTTCGAAATTTTTAACAAGATCTTTAAATTCATAAGTATTCCAGAATTCAAGTTGTGCAGTTCCTTGTAATAATTTTCTTACACGGTCTGGATCCTTTACACCTGGTAATTCAATAAGAATTCTTTCTGATTGTTGTAATTTCTGAATATTAGGTTGAGCTACCCCAAACTTATCAATACGTTGACGCAATATATTAAAAGTTCTATCAAATGCATCAGCAGTTTCTTTTCTGATAGCATCAATTACTTCTTCGTTTGTTGCATTCGCTTTGATTTTATCTTTTAATTCAAAACCAAAAATAGCAGCAAGTTTTGCATTTGGATCAACTTCTTTAAATGATTCTGCAAAAAGAGTTACAAAATCACTTTTACTATTTTTATGTTTTTGGACTGCTAGATTGATTGCTTTATTAAAAGTAGAATCACTACTATGTCCAGACATCGTTTTTAAGATATCAACCATTGAAATCTCAAGGGTAACATTCATACCACCCTTTAAGTCTAGCCCTAAATTGATTTCTTTTTCTTTACACTCTTTATAAGTATATTTCTTTAACCATAAGCAGTTAAAAACTACTTCATTTTGCATTGAGTCAAGAAAATACTTTTCTCTTGCTTTTGATAACGAGTCTATATAAAAACTTTCTTTCAGGACATCGCCATTAGCTAATTGCTTTGCTAATTTAGTTACTTCTTCACTATTTGCATAATTTTGAGCTTTCTTCTCTACCCTATAAGTTATAAAGGTAAATGATAGTTGAAATAAACAAACTAGAGCAAACGCAATCGCGAAAAATTTTATAGCACCTTTGTTTTGCATATCGTTTTACATTATTGTTAGTTAATTTTTTTGAATCTGCAAAAGTATAATAATAATTGTAATTTAACAACTTTAAAAAGCAAGTTTTAATAATTCTTATTATTACTTCCCTTTTTAATTGCTTTAAAACTATTAAAACATTTCAATATTAACTAGAAAGCAAATATTATTTTTCTGTTAATATTTTTTAAAAATAAAATTATAATTCAAAAAAAAGGCTGTCTTTTAGAGACAGCCTTTCCTTTTATTAAAAATATATAAAGAGTTTATCTAGTTTTTGAATTCTTTTAAGGAATCCATTAACTTTTTGCGACTAAAAAAGATTCTGCTTTTAACTGTTCCTATAGATAAATCTAAATTTTCAGCTATCTCTTTATATTTATAACCTGCATTGTGCATTTCAAATGGTACGCGATGATCGGCTTCTAATTTATTTATGCCGTTCTGCAATTCCTTAGTGAAAATTTCTGACTCCGGTGAGCCAATATTAGATTTTCTTGAAATATTTAAGAAATATAAATCTTCAGTATTATCTATAATTGTATTGGCTTTTGCGTTTCTTCTATAATTATTAATAAATGTATTTTTCATTATAGTATAAGTCCACGCTTTTAAATTTGTGTTGGTCTCAAATTTGTCTCTATAGGTAATTGCCTTAACATAAGTGTCCTGTACCAAATCTTTAGCATCTTCTCTATTCATAGTTAGAGAATATGCAAAATACTCAAGGCTGTCTTTAAGACTTAATAAACTGTGATTGAATTCTAATGCTGTCATTTTATTAAAATTTATTTGCTCAATAATTGTTTAACAAAAGTACAACCATAATTAAACAAATGCAAATTATTTTTAATTTATTTTGTTAATAATATTTAAAATACATTACTTGGCATTGTAATTAAGACAGTTAGAAAAAATATAATAAAAATACAAATGTTTAAATTGATTAAACATTAGATTAAACAAGAAGAATATGTAGGGATTGATTTTAAAATAAATAAGTATTCAAATACTTATTTATTGATAGTTTCTTTAAGTTCTTGTATTGATGTAACCTTTTTTACATTGATTGGTAAATTCCCATTAAAATTGGAAATTTGCATTCCTGCAACATAAATTGTTTGCTTTGGGAACTGTAATGAAATCTTATTTAAAAAAGCTTTAAATTCAGAATTTGAGTATGCTTTATTGATACAAGTAAATAACGTATCAGGACATTTAAAACCAGAAACAACTTCTAAGTCATCAAATGGAATAGATTGACCTAAATAAATAACTTTGTGTCCAGACTTACTTAATATATATCTGTAGAATAATAGTTCAATTTCATGATATTCTCCTTTTGGTAAAAACATCATAACTAATTTAGATCCGGTGTCGTGTTGATTATAAATACCGTCAATAGCTACCAATAGCTTTTGACGCAGAATATTTAATACAAACTTTTCGTGTGCAGTATTTATATTACCAGTTTGCCATAATAATCCTAAACGATCTAAAAAAGGGAATAAAAGTTCGATGATTGCATTTTCGAAGCCTCTGTTCATCGTAACATTAGACAGGATATTCTGAAACTTTTTATCATCCAAGTCGGTCATTGCTAAAATAAGTTGATCAACTTTAGTTTCTCCTTTTGATTCTTTTTGGAAGATATCAATTATCTTTTCGTTTAATTCCTCGTTAGAAAGTTTTGCAATCTTAGAGATTTTTAATCCCATCCTGTTTAAAGCAGCAATATTCATTATTTTTCGCAAATCTCTATCAGTATAAAAACGAATATTAGTTGATGTTCTATGTGGACGCACAACTTCATAACGGATTTCCCACATACGTATAGTATGTGCTTTAATACCTGATAGTTTTTCGAGATCTTTTATTGAATATTGAATCATAGTTTTTATTTGTGCTTTATAACTCTTAAAAGAACAATCCTTTTTTAAAAAAGTTTTTCGAGAACCATACAAAATGCCTTTCCTTATTCTTATTTAGATTAAATCTAAATTAGGACTTTCTAAATATATATTATTTATTTATTAAAAGTATTTTAATAAAGCAGCACCTATACTATATATTATATGT
>CAYRBL010000161.1:0-7493 GCA_964422385.1 uncultured Bacteroides sp. | reverse complement strand
ATACTTATTTTAATCGCAATCTTAACAATTGGAAGTGCTAATGCACAGTGGCAACGATTAGCTACTGGTACAAAACAGGTGTTAAAATCAATATGTTTTTCTGATATCAATACAGGTTTTGCTGTAGGAATGAATTATGATTTCACAAATAATATAAGCAGTAATGTATTATTAAAATCAACTAATGCAGGTGCCACCTGGGATTCTATTTATACTGGAACTACTGATTATTTACTTTCCATTTGTTTTTCGGACGCCAATACGGGATTTGCTGTAGGTGAAAATGGTCTCGCAATAAAATCTATTGATAAAGGGAATACCTGGACGCAATTTCAAACTCCGATGATGTTTTGGAATCGGTTAACATCAGTATGTTTTACAAATAGTCATACTGGTTATATTGTGGGTGGTTCTAATGGATATAGCCGTATAATAAAAACTATAGATGGTGGGAATAATTGGGTAATGCATGATTCTGTTTTTACAGCTTTGCTAAATTCAGTGTTTTTTATTGATGCTTCTAATGGATTTGCTGTTGGAGAAAATGGGACTTTTATTTCTACAACGGATGCTGGTACTAACTGGGTAGTGCATAATATTGGGACAATTCATAACTTAACTTCTGTGTATTTTACAGATAATAATACAGGTTATATTGTAGATTATAATGGCTCTGTATATAAAACCACTAATCATGGAGATAATTGGACATTACAATCTTCAGGTACAAATTACAATTTAAATTCAATATGGGGTATTGATCCTAATTCATGTGTTGCCGTTGGTACCTATAAAATAATAAAAACAACAAATGGTGGCTTAACATGGAACAATACGTTCACTCCATCAAATTATAATGAATTTAATTCTGTTTGTTTTACTGATTCTAAAACAGGATATGTTGTAAGTTATTATGGTGAAATATATAAAACAATTGACCAGGGATTTTCATGGTATCGCTCAGGATCGGGTAATATCCTTAATTCAATATATTTTGCAAATGATAATATAGGATATGCAGTAGATGATAATGGGTCAATTTTAAAGACAATGAATAAGGGCTTAAGTTGGGCACAGATGAGGTATTGTAATTCATGGAATTTACGAGCTGTATATTTTACAGATATAAATACAGGATATGTGGCAGGACTTGATAGCAATTCGAAAGCAATTATTATAAAAACAACAGATGGGGGATTGAATTGGACAACACAGTACTCGGGAAATACAAGTGTTTTGAATTCTATATATTTTACAAATACAAACACAGGTTATGTTGTAGGATATAATGGTACAATATTAAAAACAATTGATGGTGGCTCCACATGGTTACCTTTAACATCTGGCACATCTTACCCATTTGTATCAGTATCATTTGTTAATAATAATATAGGATATATTGTGGGCTATAATGGTAGTATTGTTAAAACTACAGATGGAGGCAATACATGGAATAGCCAAAACTCTGGTTATACAAATCCATTAGCTTCTGTTTATTTTACAAATATAGATACTGGCTTTATTGCTGGTTGGTCTGGTTTAATATTAATGACAACAAATGGTGGTGTCAATTGGACTCCAAAATATACAGGTACAACTAATTTCTTATACTCTTTATGTTTTTCAGATGCAGATGTTGGCTATGCTGTTGGCGACAATGGCACAATCTTAAAAACAATTAACGGAGGTATTAATTGGTTTAGTCAGGTTTCAGGAACTAATAATCCATTAAAATCTATATTTAGTAAAGATAAAAACATTGCGTATACAGTGGGTGGTAATGGAACAATATTAAAAACTGATAATGGTGGAGGCCTTGCCAATATTCCAATAGTATCAAAATTATCCAATAACATCTCCATCTACCCCAACCCTACTTTAAGCACTCTTACCATAGAAACCAACTCCAACACCAAACAAAACATTGAAATAGTAAACCTCCTTGGGCAAACAATGTATACATTATATATATATAGCAAAGCTACCGTAGATGTGTCGGCCTTCCCAAAAGGCATTTATATATTAAAACTAAATACAGATAAGGGGACAGTGGTTAAGAAATTTGTGAAGGAGTAAAACCTCTCCTAAATCCTCTCCAAAGGAGAGGACTTTAATACAAGTGCCTAAAGTTGTAAAGGCAAATTAATAATTAATAATAATAATGAAAGAGCCGTTATCAAACAAATGATAACGGCTCTTTGTATTTTTACCCGCTATTAGACTTCGTCGTTAAGCGGAAAGCTTTCTTCTTAAATCACTAAATTGTCTTCCAACTTAAGGCACTTTAAACTTAAGGCACTTAAGGCACTCCCCTCCCTTAGTACGCTTTCGCAAATAAAACCCTTTGCGTAGAAGGCTTGCCGGTATAAATACACTTGCCAGCTTCTTGTGGATTATTCAAAGGAATAGTACGGATAGTAGCCTTGGTTTCCTCCTTTATTTTAAGCTCGGTTTCGGTGGTACCATCCCAATGCGCATACACAAAGCCACCTTTATTTTCGATGGCGTGTTTAAATTCTTCCCAAGTATCCACGTTATAAGTAAGGTCATCTCTAAATGTCAAAGCTTTTTGATACAGATTCTTTTGAATAGCTTCCAACAAATGCTCTACTTTATTCTCAATATCTATTTGTTGATAGGTTGCCTTTTCCAAAGTATCACGACGTGCCACCTCAATAGTTCCTTCTTCTAAATCGCGAGGGCCGATAGCCAAACGCAATGGAACACCTTTTAATTCGTATTCGGCAAACTTCCAGCCCGGTTTATAGGTGTCTCTGTCGTCATATTTAACAGAAATACCCTTAGCTTCTATCGCTTTTTTAAGCTGTAAAACCCTTTCGGTAATAGCTGCTAATTGTTCATCATTTTTATAAATAGGAACAATTACAACTTGTATAGGAGCCAACTTTGGAGGCAACACCAAGCCCTTGTCATCAGAATGAGCCATCACCAAAGCACCCATCAAACGGGTAGAAACACCCCACGAAGAAGCCCAAACATATTCTTGTTTGTTTTCTTTGGTTAGATATTTTACATCAAAAGCTTTTGCAAAGTTCTGACCAAGAAAATGAGAAGTACCAGCCTGCAATGCTTTTCCATCCTGCATCAATGCTTCTATACAATAGGTATCAATAGCACCTGCAAAACGTTCGTTAACGGTTTTTACACCTTTAACAACAGGCAAAGCCAACCAGTTTTCAGCAAAGTCGGCATATACTTCCAACATTTTTCTGGTTTCCTCAACAGCCTCTTGTTCGGTAGCGTGGGCGGTATGCCCTTCTTGCCAAAGAAACTCGGTAGTACGCAAAAACAAACGGGTGCGCATCTCCCATCTCACCACATTAGCCCATTGATTTACCAGGATAGGTAGGTCGCGATACGATTGAATCCAGTTGCGATAGGTATCCCATATAATTGTTTCGGAAGTAGGACGCACAATTAATTCTTCATCCAGCTTCGAATCTTCATCCACCACAACGCCCTTACCATTAGGATCAGCCTTTAAACGATAATGGGTAACCACTGCACATTCCTTGGCAAAGCCTTCAACGTGACTTGCCTCTCTACTGAAAAAAGATTTAGGTATAAACAAAGGGAAATACGCATTCTGATGCCCCGTGTCCTTGAACATCTTGTCGAGTGCAGCCTGCATCTTCTCCCATATCGCATAACCGTAAGGCTTAATAACCATACATCCTCTTACTGCAGAATTCTCTGCTAAATCAGCTTTAATAACCAGCTCGTTGTACCATTGAGAATAATTTTCTTCTCTTTTAGTTAATTCTTTTGCCATTTTGTATTGTTTTGGTATAAAATTTGTGCATTACTTAGTGCAAATTTTAAATAAATATTCAGCAAAATTAAAAAATATAAGCAAAAGTATTGCATTAAATCTAATAATAATATAGGAGGAACCGAAAAATGAAAACCTTATTGAAAATATTTTTGATACCTTTGTTACTCTCTACAGCTTGCACTTCAATGTATCAGGCTAGTTCGAGCACCGAAGATGATGGCGTATATTACAGACCTCAACAGGCAAATAATAATCAGCCACAAGAAACAAAAACTACTAATGCCGAAAGCGAGAAAACTAAACCTGTATATACCGAAACTACTCCTAGCTCTTATACACCAACTAACTCGGCTAATACTACAGCTAATAAATCAAAAGAAGTAGAACCAGCACAAAACAATGCAGGAAGTGATAATAATGGCAACAATCAGCAAAACAATAATGATTATTCACAAAATGATAATCAAAACAATTATTCTTCTAACGATTATTACGATTATGAATATGCTGCACGTTTAAGAAGATTCCACTCTCCTGTACATTATAATTATTATGACGATTATTATACAAATATGTATTGGTATAATAACGATCCATTTTATTATGGTACCAGTATATATATGGGCTACAACTGGTGGGGTCCTTCTTATAGCTACTACAATCCTTACTATTGGAACTCCTGGGGATGGGGCTTAGGACTTGGCTACAACTGGGGTTGGGGATATGTAGGCATTGGATATTACAATCCTTATGCTTGGGGTGGCTACTACGGTTATTATGGCGACCCATACTATTCAGGTTATCATCACGGATTCCATCACGACGATTGGGCTAGTAATAATGGCAACAGTTCGGGGCATTATTACGGACCAAGAAATCAGATTGGAGCTAACAATGGCCGTCCAACAGGTTCAAGAACTGCAAGCAGCGGAAGTAGAGATAGCGACAAAAGTCCTAACATAAGAAGAGAAGCACAGTCAGGAACAGCTTCTACAGTACGTGACCAACAAAGACCTGTAGAAAGTACAAATACAAGATCTGAAAACATTGAAGCCAGAAAAGCTCCAGTAGAGAGAACTCAAGATGCACCAGTAGACTATAGAAAAAATAATACTACAACAACAAATACTGCTGCTGATAAAAAAGTAGAAACTACTACAACAACTACTACAAATCCTCGCCAGGATCAAAACAGAGCTACTACTACTTCTTCTGATAGCAGAACAAGGTATACACAACCACAAAATAATGGTGCAACAAGAAACGACAATCTTTACCAACGCTACAGAAGGGTAAATGTAAACACTGCAGAACGCCAATATAACAAACCTCCTGCTACTGCTAATACTACTACTTCTGAGTCTAAAACCTATACTTCTCCTTCTTACAACAAACCACGTTCGAGCCAGGAATACGATAGCCCACAAGCTAAAAAAGAACGTTATTATAACAGTACTCCTCAACAAAGAACTACCAACCAAAACGCAAATACACAACCTAACACTACTACAACTAGGAGAACTTATAATACAAGATATAATAGTACAAACACTAATACAAACACAAATACAAACAATAACTCTAATAATAGTAATACCCGTACTTACACCCAGCCTACACAAACAACTCCAAGTTATAATAGTGGTGGTGGCAATACTTATACACCTAGCTACACTCCATCATCTTCTGGAAGCAGTTCAGGCGGATCTAGGTCAAGTGGTAGCTCTGGAAGCAGTTCAGGCGGAAGCTCTGGTGGCAGCTCAAGTGGTGGCGGAAAAAGAAGGTAATATTATTTTAAGAACATCATTAATTTAAAAATAAAAACAATGAAAAGAATATTCGTAATACTAATTTTAACTTTAACCATTCTTAAAGTTAATGCACAAAATGAAATCGACGCTTTAAGATATTCACAAAACTTCTATGCCGGAACAGCACGTTTTGCTGGTATGGGTGGTGCGTTTGGCGCTTTGGGTTCCGATTTCTCAACCTTAAGTATCAACCCTGCCGGTATCGGTTTGTTTAAAACTTCAGAGTTTACCTTTACACCTTCTTTTTATATTGCCAATACAAGTTCTAGTTTTAATGGTTCGGTAAACGATGACAATAAATATAACTTTAACTTAGGTAATATAGGCTTTGTTTACGACTTTTATAAAAGAGGTAAGTTTGCTGAGGGCAATGGCTGGAAAGATATACAGTTTGGTTTTGGTATAAACAGATTGAATAATTATAACAATAGAATGATCATCGACGGCTTTAGTGCCAACAGTACTATGATGAATCAATATATTGATTGGGCTAAAGGTTACAAACCTGCCGACCTAAATGTTTTCGATACACAATTAGCTTATCAAACATATTTAATAAACCCTACTGGTGATTCTACACAATATGATTCGCCTGTAAAAGGTAATGTTACCCAACGCAAGACACTTTCGGCTAGTGGTTCTACCAATGAATTTGTAATAACTTTAGGGGGTAATTATAGCGATAAGTTTTATTTAGGAGCTACCATTGGTTTCCCTTTTATAAAATATAGCGAACAATCTACCTATAGAGAATTCAATCAGGATTCGAGTGTACACAATTTTAATAGCTTTATCGTTAATGATGATTTGACAACATCTGGAGCTGGTATCAACGTTAAATTAGGTATGATTTATCGTCCAAACAACTTCGTAAGATTAGGAGTAGCCTTACATACCCCAACATATTATTACAGTATGCAAGATCAATGGAGCCGAAAAATAAGTTCGGATATGGGTGTTGATGGTAAATACAGCACTGACCCTTCGCAAGGAACTTTCGATTATCAAATTACTACACCTATGCGTATGATTGGTAGCTTAGCCTTTTTGATTGGTGATATGGGATTGGTAAGTGCCGATTACGAATTTGTAGATTATTCGGATGCTCGCTTAAGAGCCGATAACGAAGAATTTTTTAATCAAAACGAAAAGATACAAGAAAAATACACTTCTACAGCCAATATAAGAGTAGGTACCGAATGGAGATTGAACCCTGTAACTTTAAGAGCTGGATATGGTATTTACGGCAGCCCATTCAAAACTACTATTAACGATGGCAAACGCACGGTATATTCATTTGGTCTTGGGTTTAAAGAAAAACAATATTACATAGACTTTGCTTATTCGTATGCGCAACAAAAGGAAGATTATTATTTTTATGATGATGCAAAACTTAGCCCAGTTAAAAACACACTAACAGGTAGTAGTATTATGATGACTTTAGGCTTTAAATATTAAGATACATTTTTAATACTTCATACCAAAAAAGCCTTACATATATATAATATGTAGGGCTTTTTGCTTTTCTTCACACTTTGCTACATCTTCTTTGAAAGTGAAGCTAATTTATTTGTAAACTTCAAACTTTAGGCATTTCCCCCCTTACGGGAATGCTTTTAAATTTCTTTGATTAATAAATCCTTTTCAATAACCTATACTTCAAGTCACTCATCTTTTTATTGCTAATACGCATCTCTACCATAGGTACGCACGTCTCTGACACAGACAAGCACGTCTCTGCCACAGACAAGCACGTCTCTACCACAGGAACGCACGTCTCTATCACAGACAAGCATGTCTCTACCACAGACAAGCATGTCTCTGCCACAGACAAGCACGTCTCTACCACAGACAAGCACGTCTCTACCACAGACAAGCACGTCTCT
>CAYRBL010000160.1:0-7524 GCA_964422385.1 uncultured Bacteroides sp. | reverse complement strand
TATTATTGTGATTTAATATTTAATTAAAATGCAAAAGTATAAACTAATCAAAGCTTATTTATTGTTATTGGTCAAAATAGAGTACCTTTGCGCTATTTAGCGAAATACAATTATGGAAAGCACAGTAAACAGTACCTTATCGGCGTTTAACTATCACCTTAAGATAGAAAGACACAACCCTAGCATAAAAGAGATCTACCGAAACTATATAAAAGAGTTCCTATCAGAGCATCCTGAGGCTATAACCGAAAATAATGAAGCGAGAATTATTGCTTACATCCATGCTAAAATCAAAAAAAATGAACTTACTCATTATAAAGAAGAGCATTTGTTTGATGCTTTTTATACCTTTTTTAATAGTTTTTTGAAAAAAGATTACAATACCTTGCTAATTGCCCATATTTTTCAGGCAAACAAAATTCCGGTTATTCTAACAAAAGAAGAAATCAAAATAATATTTAAGCTGACAATAGATGTTCGCCATAAATTGTTTTTTATGTTAGTCTATTATTGCGGTGCTAAACCAACACAGATTTTACATATTCAATTAAAGCATATTCATCCTCAAAAAAAGATTATAGAGCTTTATGATGAAAAAGAAAAGTTTGTTAGGAATATGCAAATTTCAAATGAAATTATTGAATTGATACGACAAATAAAGAATTTATATAAGCCAAATGAGTTACTTTTTAATTGGAAGACTGATGTTTTATTTAATAAAAGAAGCATGGAAGTAGCTTTTAAGTTAATTGTCGAAGAAAGTGAAATTGATAAGAAAGCTACCCTCTCGACACTACGTCATAGCTGGGCTATACATATGCTTGAGAAATGTATAGATATTAAATATGTAATGAAAATACTTGGACTGACTACTAAGCGCTCGGAAAATATCTATCTTAATTATATGGGCAAAGTTAATTTAGATATTATAAAAACTTTGGATGATTAAATTATAGTTGAGATGAATCAATTGCTCACTCTAAAGGCAATTAAATAAAAATAAAAAGGCTGCCACTTCACAATGACAGCCCTATTCATTAAAAATATTCCTAATTATATGATGTTCTTTATTTTTTGCCTGCTACATAAATATAGCTAGCATTGCGGTAACCTTCAGCAGTATTCGAATACCAATCCTGATATAAAGTTCCATTACTTACTACCCAATCGATAAAATGCAAGTATGCTTTTGTTACTTCAGCTTTTTCGTTTGGATAACTAAAACCATTATATAGATTAAGCGCCCATGGTAAATTAGCTGCAGTTTTGTAATATCTACCTTGTGCAGGAATTGAATTATCTGCTACAGTACCTAATAAACTAGTGTTAGCTAAAGCAGTAGGTGCATAATCTGGCAAATGTACTTCTTTAGTCCTTTGTTTATTAATTATAATAAAAGGATTGAAATGCGATAAATCTAATTGTTGCAACGAATAAGTGTTGGCTGTATAAGTAATATGTAAAGTTATAGTTACAGGAGTAACGTAAGTAGCTCCAGGAGTTGTATTATAACCTGTTCCTAAAACATTTTGCTGAAATACTTTATAAGCATTATCAAATACTATTATTGTAGGCTTGTTTTGATTATTTTCAGTACCATTAGCACCAAGCATAAGATAATTTTCGTGCATATTATAACCAGTTACTTGCAAAGCAGAAGATGGAATATCATTAGAAGCTAACTGAAATCCAAATCCATTTTCGAAACTTGCTCCGGTAGCCTTTAAAGTAAAGGTAGCAAAAGTTTCTACAAGTTGATTTGAAGAGTTAAGTACATTTTTATATCTGTAATCAACCACTACATCATTCATATCATAATCTCCTTTAGCTGGCCATGAATCTTCGAAAACTAAAGTACCATTTCCTGTTGCAGGGTAATAATTGTCGAATGCACGTGTTGGATCATTTGGATAAGCATCATCACCATCAAGTACACCATCATTATCAGTATCAATATTTATTATATAACTAGCAATTGCAAGGTCGCTTTCAATCCATGAACTTTTATAAGCAATAACTTTTAAGGTAGCAGTTGACAAAATAGTAAAAGCACCTGCATAAGTAGTTCCATTAAGTTCGTTAGGTGTACTTCCATCAGTTGTATATCTTAAAGTTGCTCCACTGGTAGCACATGATAATGTAATAGATTGTGCATTAACATAGGTACCAGATGCAAGAGAGATCAATGGAGTTTCTATTTTAGTATTTATTGTATAAGAACCTGTTAAATCACCTGCAACAGATGTACAATTTGCATCTAATAAAGTAGCAACAGTATAAGTTGTAGTAGCAATAGGAGCTACAGTAACAGTAATTGGACTAGTGCTTCCCGAAAAAGGAGTTCCATCAGACAATGTACCCGACCAAGGACCGGTACCAGTAGTAGCAAGAACTACGGTAGTATTAGAACCTCCAGTAATATTAGCAGTAGGACGGATTTTAGCAGTAATAATAGCACTTCCTGTCATCGTCAATTGACAAGTGTTTAAACTATTTGTAACTTTAATGGTATGTGTACCTGTTAGGGTAGTTGGGATTGACAATGCACTACCGCTTCCAGAAACAGCAGAGCCAACAGTAGCAGCGCCATTATATAATTGGTATTGATAATTACTTCCATTTTGTGAACCAGATAAAGCGATATTTGTACTAGAACCCGGACATAAACCAGCAGCTCCAGAAACTGTAAAAGGAGCAAGTTTATAAACCAATGTTGTTAAATTAGCATCATTATACCAAGGTTCGTAGGTTACATTTGAGGAAATATATTTACTTCCTGGGCAAGCATTACCTGACGCATTAGGTCCTTTAGCACTTCCCCAATAATTATTTAGTCCCACTAAGTTGTTCTGAGAAGATAATGCATAAGAGAAACTTCCGCTGAATACATTGTTTTGAACAGTATATGTCCCGCTTCCTCTTACACGCAATGCATAAGCTGAAAGACTTGTGCCGATAGTACCATCAAATGTATTTCCTGTAATTACATTAGTACCTACTAGATCCAAGGTCACTAAGCAATTTCCTCTGGATCCAGAACCACAAATGGTAGAAATTTGATTATTTGTAAATGTAAAATTCTTAGTATTTGTAGTAGAAGCACCTCCACCAAAAACTACAGCTTGCATAGCTGTATTGGTATCAGAAGAACTTGAAGAAGGTGTACCAAAAAATGTTTGACCTGTAAAATGATTTTTATTAATAGTTATATTATTATCATTTGCATTATATTCTCCAATTAATGCTTCGCAACCATTAGCCTGCAAAACGTTATCTTCGATAGTAATATTGGTTTGAGTGCCTTGTAAGTAAATAGCAGTTTTTTCTAATGCAGGACCACCATTTAAGCCTATAATTGTAAACCCATGGCCTATTGAACCAATTCTGATCCCACTACTTCCAGTTGGTAAAAAAACAGTTCCAGTATATGAGCCAGCATTGTTACCATATATATATGTAGTAGCAGCGCCATCTCTCGAAGTAAGTGTAATGTTGTTCTTATTAACAGTAATATTACCTGTATATACACCAGGATTAACCTGAATATTATCTCCAGCTACTGATGCAGCTACAGCTAATTGAATGGTAGCATAACATGGGGTATTGCCTCCATAAGACCCACTCGGATCTACATAACGTGTTGTCTGCGACATTAAATTGCTAATACTTAGCAAAGCAATTAAAAAACTAAATAGAATGATTTTTCTCATAGCACAAATTATTTGGTGTTAAATGTGTAATTTATTGAAGCTTGGATGAGTTTACATTCAACATCCGCTCCATGATATATAAGATGAATATTTTTTTCGCCAGCAGGTAAGCTAATATTAACTTTATAGGTGTTTCCAGCTTTCATAAAGCCTTTATGAAACACAACGCCGTTGGCTGATTTGATAGTTACTACCTCATTATAGTTGCCATTTATGCTAAATTGATAATCTTTTGTGGTTTTCCAGTCAAAAGCAGTGTTCGCAACTAACTCATTCATACTTTTTGGTTTGCTTGAGTCAACAGTGGGGGGTTGCACTTGTTCTTTTTTACAAGAACTGAAGATTACGAGTCCTATTATTAGGATCAAATATAATTTGTTTGTTTTCATGGTGTCTAATATTAATAAATTAACTACAGCAATTTAGATTACAAAAGCTATACCTAATAAATAAAAGACACTTATTTAGTTTATTACTCATAAAGTGTTATTTTAATATCGTCCCTTTTTGGGAACTGTTTGTTAAATTAGGAAACAATGTTCCTACACATAAATATTGATGAGGTAAAATTACATCTAATCTAAACCATAAATATAGTTTTCAACGATAGTTATCAAACATACATTGTTAATAACTAATAGAGCGATTATATTAATAAAAAAAAAGAAATTATCTTACTATAAAACCACAAAAAGGGAAAAGGGTATCTGTACTTTAATGTACAAGATACCCTTTTCCCTTTTATTCTTTATTTTGGTATGAAAAAAAAGATCTTCTTTTCTTTTTTATTCCACATAAAGCACTAATCCTTTCAGGTAATCACCCTCTGGATGATAAACACTGATAGGATGATCGTCTCCTTGCGAAAGTTGATGCAGTATCTTTACATTGCGTTCGCTTGCAGCCGCCGCCGAAAAGACCATCGTCTTGAAATCATCTTTCGAAACTGCCTGCGAACAAGAGAAAGTGAAGATAATACCACCCTTCTTTATATTATATATAGCAGTATTGTTAATATTCTTATATCCTTTCAAACCTTTATCTTTGCTCTGTAAGTGTTTTGAAAAGGCTGGTGGGTCGAGGACAATAACATCATAGATATCTTTTTGCAAACCATTAAGAAAATCGAAAGCATCAGTAGCAAAAGACTCATGATTGACCTTTCCATTAAAATTAAGTTCTATATTTTTATTGGTAAGTTCAATTGCTTTCTGTGAGCTGTCGACAGAATGTACCAATTTGGCGCCACCTTTTAGAGCAGCCACCGAAAAACCACCGGTATAGCAGAACATATTTAATACATTCGCATCTTTACAATAGTGTTCAAGCAATTTACGGTTGTCTCTTTGGTCGATAAAGAAACCTGTTTTCTGTCCTTCAACAACGTCGACTAAATATTTATTACCAAACTCCATTATAATATTCTCTGGATTGTTTTTCTTATATAAAAACTCATCTTTTGAATGCACTTTAGCGCTTCGTGGCAAAGTAGAGCTACTTTTGTTGTAAACTGCCTCCAGCTTATCGCCCAATACATCTATTAAAATATCGGTAAATACCTCTTTTAACAAATACATCCCAAACGAATGAAACTGCATAACCACAATGCCATCGTAATAATCAACAATCAATCCAGGCATCTCATCGCCTTCGCCATGTATTAGTCGGAAAGCATTGGTAAGTTTGTTATCAAACAAACCAATTCGTTGACGCAATTCAATAGCATTGGTAAATTTCTCTCTCCAGAAGTCTCTATTAATATCTTTTTTGATAAAAGAGAAAATACGGACAACAATACTGCCCTCCTCCTGATAATGACCGCTAGCCATATAGCTTTTGTCAGCATTGTAAATCTCAACAATGTCGCCGTCGCTCAATTCGCCTGTAACAGCATGCACCGCACCCGAGAACACCCACGGATGAAAACGTTGCACCGACTTATCTTTACCTGGTTTTAATAAAATCTTTGTATATTCTGCCATATTATTTTGCGATTTTGTGATTTTGTGATTTTTTTCAATAAACTTAAGGCACTTCAAGTACTTAAAGTACTTAAGGCGCTCTACAAATTCTTAAAGGAATTTGAAAATATGAATAACTTTCTTCTCTGCAAAGAATTCCTCTTCAAAATAAGAACTGATTTCGAACATCTCCATGCGTTTTTTAAAGGGTTTTAGTTCTTCCTTCAAGTCACCACCCTTTAAATAGAGGATACCATTTTGAAGTGTATTGTTATTTTTAATAGATATCAAACCCTGAACCCAATTGTAAAACTCCGGCAAAGCAGTTACAGCCCTGCTAACAATAAAATCATAGCGTGTTTTCAATTCTTCAGCTCTTGCCTTTTCGGCAATAACATTTTTCAAACCTAATTCTTCAACAACTGCATTTACAACAGTAATTTTCTTTCCTATAGAATCGATTAGATGAAACGAACATTCGGGAAAAAGTATAGCCATTGGAATACCCGGGAAGCCGCCGCCAGTACCCACGTCAAGTATCCTGGTGCCAGCTTTAAAATCAATAACCTTTGCAATAGCTAGCGAATGCAACACATGATGTTCGTAAAGATGCTCGATATCCTTACGGGAAATCACGTTTATCTTGCTATTCCAGTCGGTATATAGGGGCAACAACTGCTCAAACATTTTAAGCTGCTGCTCACTTAGTGTCGGGAAATATTTGTTTATTAACTGCATAATTACTTATTTTAAAACTTTAGGCACTTAAGTCACTTCAAGTACTTAAGGCACTTTTCTTATAAACATCATTTTGTGCAAAACCTTTTCAGAAATTGCCCTCAAATCAGTTTACAAAATTATACTTTTGTCGCCAATAAATCACTATAGTATTAAGATTTTAATATTCTTTTTATGATAAAGCCTTTAAAGGTCTGTTTTTTAATTTTAATGTTCAGCTATTACAACAATGGTTTCGCTCAAGATGAACGAAAACCAATAACTGTAAAAGAGTACATTGAAAAGTATAAAGAAATTGCCATTTACAATATGAATACCTACCGGATTCCAGCTAGTATAACACTTGGGCAAGGAATTCTCGAGTCAAGTACAGGTAACAGCGACCTAGCTATAAAAGCCAACAATCATTTTGGTATAAAATGCCACAAAGAATGGACTGGCGAGACGTATATAAAAGACGACGACACCAAAGACGAGTGCTTCAGGGTGTACAAAACCGCTGAAGAATCCTATAGAGACCATTCAAGCTTTTTACGAACCCGCAAAAGGTATGCTTCCTTATTTTACTACAATGTTACCGATTATAAATCCTGGGCCGAAGGACTGAAAGCTGCAGGTTATGCTACTAATCCCAAGTATCCGCAGCAACTGATAAAAATTATTGAAGACAATCGCTTGTTCGAATTGGATAGTGGCTATCAAAAACAATATGATGAGAAGACAATAACACCTGACCCCGCTCTTTACACTTTTAGGAACACAGAGGACGACACCGAAGATTTCAGCCCTGTGCATATAGAAGGAAATAATCGTGCTGTTTTTATGAATAATGATGTGAAGTTTATTTTTGTTAAAGATGGAGATAGCTTTCAAAAGATTGCCAACGACCTTGAGCTACAACCTAAGGATATTTACAATTATAATGACTTCCCAAAGGATTATAAATTAAAAACTGGAGAGAAAGTTTACATCGAATCTAAATGTAGGAAAGGCTTTGCTGAGTTTCATATTGTGCAAAAAGGAGATGATATGTTATCTATCTCTCAATTTTATGGAATGAAGTTAAATCAACTTTACAAAAAGAATCGTATGAAAGAAGGCGACGTGCTTAAAGT
>CAYRBL010000159.1:0-7537 GCA_964422385.1 uncultured Bacteroides sp. | reverse complement strand
AATTATATTGTTGAAGGTGCTAGATTGGTAAAAGATGTGGGTACACGGTAGCTTTTTAAGGGGTTGGGGTTAGAATAAAAAAGAATTGGTTTTTAAATTCAATTTATATGAAAAAAGAAAGTAAAGTAAATACAATTAATCTTCGCCAAAAGGCTGAGGATTTACATAAAAATGAAAAGAAAAAGCAAACATCAGCACTTTCTGAACATGATCATTTAAAGCTTATTCATGAATTAGAGGTTCACCAGATAGAACTTGAATTGCAAAACGATGAACTTATTAGAGCAAATGAAGAAGCTAAATTGGCTACTGATAAATATACAGAATTATACGATTTTGCTCCCTCCGGGTATTTTACACTTTCAAAAGAAGGAATTATTATTGAATTAAATTTGAATGGAGCTAAAATGCTATGTAAAGATCGCTCCTTATTAATAGGTAAAATCTTTGGAATCTATATTAATGATAAATTTAAACTTATTTTTAGACAATTCCTTGAAAAGATTTTTGAAAGCAAAATCAAAGAATCATGTGAGATATCTATTATAAATAACGACAACGAAGCAGCGTATTTTTATTTAACAGGTATTGCAGATCAGAGTAAAGAATATTGTTTCGTTACCATGATTGATATAAGTGAGCGCATTAAAAATGAAAAAGCATTAATAAAAAGTGAGAAGAAATATAAAAACCTTGTTTGGGATATGAATGTAGGATTATTGATACAAGGGTCAAAAGCTGAGATATTGTTAAGTAATACTAAAGCTTTAGAATTGCTTGGCATAACAGAAGATCAGCTTTTAGGTAAAACTTCTTTTGATCCTGACTGGAATGTGATACACGAAGATGGCACTCCTTTTCCTGGCCCTACACATCCTGTTCCCCAAGCAATCGCTTTGCGTGTTTCAATAGAAAATGTAATTATGGGAGTATATCGCCCATCAACTGCTGATAGAGTTTGGCTATTAGTAAGTGCCGAACCACAATTAAATGATGATGGCACAATAGAGCAAGTAGTGTGTTCATTTATTGATATAAGCAAACGCAAAAAAGCAGAAGAATTATTGCATGAAAACGAAACTCGAATTAATGATATAATATATAGTATAGGCGACTGGGTTTGGGAAGTTGATATGAACGGAGTTTATACTTATAGTTCAAACAAAGGTAATGAGTTAATTGGATATTCATCAGAAGAAATTATTGGCAAAACGCCATTCGACTTTATGTTGGAAGAAGAGGTACTTAAAATTGCGCCTATATTTAAAGATATTTTAGCAAAAGAAGAAACTATAAAAGATTTAGAAAATTGGAATATTAAAAAGAATGGTGAAAAAATATGTTTACTAACCAATGGGGTACCAATAAAAGATAAAGAAGGCAAATTGATAGGTTACCGTGGTGTAGACAAAGATATTACAAATAGAAAAAACTTAGAACACACCCTTATAGAAGCTAAATTGAAAGCCGAAGAAAGTGATCGTAATTACAAACTTATATTTAATTCAACAAATACTGCTAATTCTATTTTTGATAAAGATTGTAATTTAGTTCTTCAAAATAATCTATCTCAAGAGTATTTAGGATTAGGAGTAGAAGGAGGAATAGGCAAATCAGCTATTGAAATCTTTGGCAAGTCAGGTAAAATAGTTTATGAACGTATGAGAAGTGTTTTAAATACAGGATCACCAGAAGTATTTGAATCTGAATTTGATTTCCCAACAGGCAAAAATTGGTTTCGATCTACTTATTATCCTATTTTAGATGAGAATAATGTAGTTAATTCTATTCAGGTAATCTCTCAGAATATTACAGAAATAAAAAGAACACAGCAAGAATTAATTGCAGCAAAAGAAAAAGCTGAAGAAAGTGATAGACTTAAGTCAGCTTTCCTTGCAAATATGAGCCATGAGATACGTACACCAATGAATGGAATACTTGGCTTTGCTAATTTATTAAAAGAACCTCATTTATCAGATGAAAAGCAACAAGAATTTATTAAAATTATAGAGAGAAGTGGACAACGAATGCTTAATATAATAAATGATATTATTTGCATCTCTAAAATTGAAGCAAACTTAACGGAAGAACACATTGAAGAAACAGATATAAACGACCAAATTGATTATATCTATACCTTCTTTAAACCCGAAACAGAACAAAAAGGAATTCATTTGTCAGCTAATAAAACATTATCATCTGATAAAGCTATAATTATTACTGATAAAGAAAAGGTATATGCTATTCTTACTAATCTAGTTAAGAACGCTATAAAATTTACTGATAATGGTAGTATCGAATTGGGATATTATTTGAAAGAAGGCTTTTTACATTATTATGTAAAAGATTCAGGTGTTGGAATTCCAAATGATAGAATTGGTGCAATTTTCGAGCGCTTCATCAAAGCAGATATTGATGATAAAAGAGCCTTTCAGGGAGCTGGCTTGGGTTTAGCTATTTCAAAAGCTTATGTAGAAATATTAGGTGGAAAATTATGGGTAGAAAGTGAGTTAGGAGTAGGATCAACCTTTAATTTTACAATACCGTATACTATCAAACAAGATATAATTGATTCTACAAAAGTTAAATCATATATACTAAGTAAAGATACGAATAAACTTAAGAAATTAAAAATACTTATAGTTGAAGATGATGAAACCTCAGAGATGATACTATCTATTTTCATGAATAAATATTGTAGAGAAGAATTGACTACAAGAAATGGTTTGCAAGCAATTGAAATATGCAAAAACAATCCTGATATTGATTTAATTTTAATGGATATACAGCTACTAGGAATAAATGGATATGAAGCTACTAAACAAATAAGGCTATTTAATTCTGAAGTTATTATTATTGCTCAAACTGCATATATGCTAAAAGGAGATAAAGAAAAAGCTTTACAAGCTGGATGTAACGATTATATTTCGAAACCAATTGAACATAATTTATTAGAGGAAGTAATTCAAAAATATTTTTAATAATATTTTAATTATTACTAATTAAAACATTCTAATATTCTATTGTAAGTTATTTATGTTCTGAATATTTAAATAATGAATTATATTTAAAAATATAAATACTATTAAAGTTGATAAATCATATAAAAATTGATAAAAAGTAAAATAATATAATTAATATTACTATTGTTGATTTATTTTAATTACTTTTGCATTAATTAATATTTACATTATAAATTAAAATTTTAAAGAAATGTCAAAAATGTTAACTGCTTATTGCATGAAAACCAAGGAAAAAAATGTTCCTTTGATGGATGCTATTATTACCAAAACTACACGTGGAGGTTATATGGCTCAGGGTAATGATGGAAAAGGAAACAAGATGACTACAATGCTTAGCGAAGCTAATGCATTAGAAGCTATCAAAAACAATGTAGCAAAACAAGGCTGGTAAAACAACCTTATTCTTCGACTAAGTTGTAAGGAGTTTTCGAACTTCAAACCAACATAAAATAAAAGGGCTGCCTTTAATAAAGCAGTCCTTTTTATATTTAAAAGATAATTGATTTTAATATTCTGCAGGAAGTTGTTTAAGTTCTGCATAGGTAAATACGGGCCCATCTTTACAGATGTATACTTTTCCTACATTACATCTACCACACTTACCAAAACCACACTTCATCCTATTTTCTAAAGTAGTAAAGATATCAGTATCTTTAAACCCTAATTTCTCTAGAATAGGAAATGTATATTTAATCATAATAGGAGGTCCGCAAACAATTGCAATAGTATTTTCGGCAATAGGTGCAGCTTTTTCTAAAACTGTTGGTACAAAGCCAATTTCACCAGTCCAATCAGGAGTTTCACCACCTGGGTCAACAGTTGTAATTAGTTTTACATCTGAGCGTTCGTTCCATTCTTTTAATTCATTTTTATAAACTAAATCATTTACAGTACGTGCACCATAAATAATTGTAAAATCTTTAAAGTTTTCACGAAGATCTAAGCAATTCCAAATTACACAACGCATAGGAGGTAATGCAATACCACCAGCAATAAACAAAAGGTTTTTGCCTTTCCATTCATCAATTGGGAAAGTGTTACCATAAGGTCCTCTAAAACCTATAATTTCACCTTCTTCTTTTGCAGCTAAAGCAGCTGTAACTTTACCAGTTTTTCGGAAAGTACATTCAATATATCCTTTGCGAGTAGGTGATGAAGCTACACAAAAAGTAGACTCCCCCTCTCCTACTACAGAATATTCGCCGAATTGCCCTGCTCTAAAATCAAACTTTGCAGCATCCTCTTCATTAATAAATTTCAAACGGAATGTTCTTACATCAGGTGCTTCATCAGTTACCTTCTCAATTCTCATTAAGTAAGGTTTATAAATGTTTGGATTACTCATTTCTTATGTTCCTCCATTATTTGATTTAAGTTTTCAAGTAAATTCATATCAACTGGACATGCTCTTGAACAACGTCCACAACCAACACAACCATATACTTTAATTCTGTCGGGCATATACGAAAATTTGTGTAATATACGTTGACGCCAACGTTGACTTTGATGTTCTCTTGGATTATGACCAGAAGTATGCAAAGTAAAATGTCCGAATCCACACGAATCCCAACATTTTATTCTTGTACCTTTATTTGCATTACCTTCATCTTGTATATCGAAACAAGTACAAGTAGGACAAACATAAGCACAGGCACCACAACCAATACAACGCATTGACTGAGCAAGCCAATAAGGTGCATCAAATGAGCCATCAAGATTTTTATTTAACTCTGATAATTCAAATCTTTTAGGAACATCAGTAATATAACTTTCTTTATCATCCGAAATTTCACCAAAAAGATCTTTAGCCATATCAAATATAGCCTGACCTTTTTCAGTAATGATCTCAACTAAATAATCTCCTGTTTTATTTTTGGTAAGAAGAATATCACTACCTTCTGAAGAAGATGGAGAAATATCAACTGAAGTACAAAAACAAAAGTCGTCGTGTTTATTACAGCTTAAACCTATTACAGTTGTGCGATTATATCTGCTTATGAAATATTCGTCGTTATAATCCCATTTAAAAGTAGCATCCAAAGGACTGAATGCAGCTGCATCGCAAGGATGTAGAGCCCAGATAACATTTTCGGAAAACTTTGTAAAATCAGGTTCCGTCATCGTTGTCTCATTTCTATCAGCTGTATAGTCAAAAAGCTTGTCTACCTTTGGGAATACTGTCCCTTTTATTGATTGTACAGTTTGAATATACTCATCATTTACATCACTTGAATATTTTGACACTATTTCAAATGCTGTTTTCTCTCCATTTTTAATGGGAGCATATATGGTCTTTCCTGTAGCAATTATTTTGTCAAATAATGCAGGAACAGACTCTTTTTTTAACAGTTTGTAATTTCCAGTTGCCATAATTATTATCTGATAAAAGTTTCTTTATCGTCAGGTTTATAAGTCGAAAGAGCATAAGGCTCAGTCAAAGATTGCCCTGCAGAATAACCAAATTGATTTTGAATATCCATTGAAAGTTTCTTTGTCAATAGATTTATAGGAAGATCAAGAGGACATGCTCTACCACATTCGTCACAACCAATGCAACGTCCAGCAAGATGCATAGCTCTATTAATATGCCATTCGAAATTGCCAAATGTATGTGCTGGTACTGGTACCCATTGTGGTTGATTATTATCAGTTACACAAAGTGTACAATAACACATTGGACATGCAGCTCGACAAGCATAGCATTTAAAACATTTTGAGAATTCATTTTGCCAGTATTCCCAACGTTCTTGGGCTGTCATAGCATCTATCTTTTCTATTATTGCTTTTTCTTCAGGTGTAAAACTAAGATCCTGTGTATTGATATATTTTTCAATTGCAGAAAAGTTCTCAAATTCTGCAAGGTTCTTTTCTTTAGTTATCCCAATTACTTTAAGCATATTCTCATCCAATTGCTTTTCTGAAGCAAGTGTTACAATACTTTTTAAAACTGGGAAAGATGCAATAATAGCAACTTTGATATTCTGTGGTAATTTATGCTGAGTTAAATACAACGCTAAATTATGAACACACCTATCATCAAATATTAGTTTATCTGCTTGCTCTGGAGAACTTATAAAAGCTGGTCTTGCTTTACCAGCAGTACCTTCTTCATAACCAACAACAAGTTGAACTTCGTTATTAGTCAATAATTCTTTAGCTTTTTGAATTAATTTATCCATTTGTCACCTCCGTTTCTTCGTTAACCATCTTCCGATAATTTTGGTAAGGACCAAGCTTTTTAACACCATCAACTGTTGTATTAACAATTTCAGCCCATCTAGCTCCTTCAGCAGCCGAAACCCATGAAAAAGTGATACGATTAATATCAACACCCAAGAAATCGAGCATCGTTCTAAATACCATCCATCTTCTTTTTGCATGAAAATTACCTGATGTATAATGACAATCATTAGGATGACATCCTGAAACAATAATACCATCAGCACCTTTAGCAAATGCTTTTAGTATAAGCATAAAATCTATTCTTCCTGTACAAGGAAACCTTATTATTTTTACATTTGGAGCATATTTAATACGACTTGTACCTGTAAGGTCAGCTCCTGCATAAGTACACCAATTGCATACAAATGCTACTACTTTAGGTTCGAATTCTTCCATTTTTATAAAGTATTTAATAAAGCCTCTACTTCTGCATAAACCTGTTTATTAGTATAGCCCAATATGTCAATAGATTTAGACCTGCATAAAGCTACACAAGTTCCACATCCCTGACATAATCCTGGGTTTATAAAGGCAACAGTTTTTATAAGTTTGCCATCTCTCGAACGAATCTCTTCTTTCTCTATAGCTTGATAAGGACAAACACTCTGACATAAGAAACAACCAACACATGTAGAGAATAATGGTGCTGCAGTTTTATTTACAACAGCTACCAAAGGGTCTCTTGTTAGTTCATCTTTTGAAAACAATCCACATACTTTTACAGCAGCACCTGATGCTTGAGCAACAGATTCAGGAATATCTTTTACATTCTGACAAGCTCCTGCTAAGAAAATACCAGCTGTATTTGTTTCAACAGGTTTCAATTTAGGATGAGCCTCTGAAAAGAATTTATGTTGGTCATAAGAAACATGTAGCTTTTGAGCTAACTCTTCAGCACCTGGACTAGATACCCCTGCAGTTGCCAAAACAACCATGTCTGCATCAATTTCTACAGTTTTTGAATTCATCAAAGTATCTGCTCCAATTACAATAAGTTTTCCATCCCTTTCGTAAATACGAGATACTCTACCTCTGATATATTTAGCACCATCTTCTTCGATAGCTCTTCTGGTAAACTCATCATAGTTCTTTCCAGCTGCTCTTATATCCATATAGAAAATATATGCAGTTCCATCGTGAACCTTGTGCTTATATAGTATTGCATGTTTGGCAGTATACATACAACAAATCTTTGAGCAATATTCAATTCCTTTAGCAGGGTCTCTTGATCCTGCACAAGCAAGAAATACTATTTTCTTAGGAATAGTTCCATCAGAAGGTCTTCTTATTTC
>CAYRBL010000158.1:0-7560 GCA_964422385.1 uncultured Bacteroides sp. | reverse complement strand
AATCCTACTATAAAAGATAGTATTAAAAGGAGCCAGTTTGGAGTTTCGAAAGGCAGGAGTAATATAAATAATAGGTATATATATGGATTTAGATAGCCTCTAAAATTAATATGATTAAAGACCAATACTTGTAATAATATTAGCAAAAAGAAACGTATTGTATTTTTAAGATAAACATTACTCATGCTGTAGTTCTTTTAGTTTAAGCTGTTCTTCTTTAAATAGGTTACGGATTACATATACGTAATCTAACTTCTTATAATCGGCGAGGAAATTTATACTAATTCTATAGGTATTGTCTCCCTGATTTACTCTATAATCAGCGATAGTACCTATTGGAATACCCTCAGGAAAATCGAGTGAATGTCCACTGGTAATAATTGTATCGCCTTTGTTTATCACTACGTGAGAAGGGATGTCAACTAAAGTACCAGTTTTATAACTGCCACCTTCCCATACTACAGTTCCAAGATAATTGTTCTTTTTTACTTTAGCAGTAATCTTTATTTCGCTATGCAGAACCGACATTACCGAACAATAATTGTTAGAAACCCCATTCACAATCCCAACAATTCCTGTAGGGCTAATAACTGCCATATCATTACGGATTCCTTGTTCGAAACCTTTATTCAACATCAGGTAATTGTTCCTTTTGCCAGTAGAACTACTAATAATTTTAGCATCCACATATTGATATTGTTGTTTGTAGGTAGTATCGCCTTTTGAAAAGATTTTGTTAGTAATCTTCACAAAAGAATTATCGATTTGAGCATGTAGAATTGCATTTTCGGCTGCAAGTTGTCGGTTTGTTTCCTTTAAATTAAAATAATCGAAGATATTATTATAATATTGATATACGCTTCCGGTAAGCTGATTGGCGGTATTAAGCATTCTTCCTTCCTGATAGTAATTATTATTTGCAATCATAATAAAAGCAAACACCTCCAGTACTACAAACAGGATGAAGAAATAATATTTTAATAAAAAGTTGAATAACTGTCGCACTTATTTATTTTTGTTAAGCAAAATATACTGCAAAGATAGTGTTAAAATTTTATTTTATACCAAAAAGTATTCTCTTTTACCTGAAGTTTTAATACACTGTTTATTTTTCCTGCCAGCATAATAAAGATATTCAGTTGTTTTTTGCGCAGCCATTCAATCGAATCATCGTTACCACGAGCGGCTTGTGCAAAGTGTAGAAGGAAATCATCTTTATATTCAATTAACCATTTTACGGCATTTGTTTCGTTGTCCATAGCATTGCTCAACACCCCATATTGTGGATAATTACTTTTCAAAAGCCATTGAACAGCACCCTCGTCGCCTCTAATTGCATTTGCTAATGCAGCTAGTTCTGGGAAGCCATTATTCAACAACCATTCAAAAAAATCTTTATCACCATCAACTGCTTTTCCAAAAGCAAGTAGTATTTTAGCATCGTAGTCTAGCATATCTATGAATTTCTTTTACAAAAATAATAAATAATAAACGAATTCAAGCAAGGTATATTATTCGTAAACTTTAGTTTCAATACCATTTGCTCTTGCCTTTTCGGCAATAACTTCAAGTTCTTTTCTTGATAATTTAATAAGATCAGCAGCAGGTGTAGCCCTATCTATAGGATAAATCATTACGTAAGCAGGCTTGATAGCAATAATATATTTTAGCCAAGCAGCTACTTCTTCTTCGGTTGTATTGTCAATATATTCGCCCTCGTATTCGCCTTTTAAAAATAAAGTTTGAATAATAACATTGCCTTTAAAACGCTTTAGGTTATCAACAATTTCTTCGAGAATATAGGATTTGTTTGCCCTATTAATCTGCCTAAAAGTTTTATCTGTTCCTGCGTCTAATTTCAAGATATTATTATCAACTTTTAGTAAGGTGTCAAATACATCTTTTTTGCTTAAATAAAGAGAATTTGAAAGCACCGTAACCTTAGCTTCGGGATAATATTTATTTCTTAAAAGAATAACATCATCTACTATTCCTGCAAAGTCGGGATGCAAAGTCGGCTCTCCATTGCCAGCAAAAGTAATTGAATCGAGTAAATCGCCTTCATCTGACATTAACTTTAATTTTTCTTCTAGGAAAGAATATACAACTTCTCTTTCGCAAAAAGTTTTTTTAACGTCATCCACTTGTTCAGTCCAGCCACATTCGCAATAGATGCAATTGAAATTACATATCTTTTTATTTGTAGGCATTAAATTTATGCCTAAGGATATTCCTAACCTTCTACTTTTTATTGGACCAAAAATGACTTCACTAAAAAGAAAACCGCTCATTATTTATTATATTAAAAATGGTTTGCAAAGTTCCGAAATTAAATTCACACAGCAAAGCGTAATACTTATAAAAACTTGTGTTATTAAATACAAAAAAGAGGCTGCTCTTTTGGAGACAGCCTCTTTTATCTTAAAACTATTTAAAGTTGATTAGTATCTTTTTGCACCACCACCGCCACTGCGGTTGTTGTCTCTGTAACCGCCGCCGCCTGAACCGCCGCCACGACTATCATTAGTTCTGCCGCCACCGCCAAAACTGCTTCTTCCGCCACCTTGACCACCGCCATAGTTGCTTCTTCCGCCGCCGCCAAAACCGCCGCCACCTGTGCGGAATTCAGTTTTAGGTTTAGCTAAGTTTACATGAATTTTTTGTCCATCAAGTTCTGCATCGTTTAATTGATCGATTGCTTTTTGTCCATCTTCGTCATTTGACATTTCTACAAATGCAAATCCTCTTGATTGATTTGTTTCTCTGTCAATGATAACTTTTACAGAAGTTACTGATCCGTACTCTTGAAAGATTTCTTTTAAATCTGCATCCTGAATTCTTGGAGTTAGATTCGCTACATAAATGTTCATACTATTTATTTATTATTATTTGTTAAAAGGTAAAGTTTAGCGAAAAAACGATGGATTAACTCCTTACTGGATCAAAAACAAAAATTTTCTTTACTATACAAAACCGTGATTTATTATTTTGCAAAGATACTACATTTATTTATGATAATTACAATTTTATTAAAATATATGATAATTTAACACTCTTTTATTTATGAGGAGGCTACAGCGATGCTAACAATATAAAGTTTTACTCCTTTTATTCCCAACAGCAATCCACCGCAAGCCTCAATTGTTGCCCCTGTTGTGATGACATCATCTACTAATAAAATGTTTTTACCGGCAAGATGTTCAGCGTTTTGTAAACTAAATATTTCTTTTACATTCTCCCATCTTTTAAATCTTGTCTTCTTTGTTTGCGTTTCTGAAGCGTACGTTCTTATTAAAGAAATTGAATCAATAGGTTTTTGCATACTATCCGAAAGTCCTTGGGCAAATATTAAACTTTGGTTAAATCCACGCTTTTTTTCCTTTTTTGGATGTAAAGGAACAGGTATTATTACATCAATTTTGCTAAATAAGTCAGATTTCTTCAATTCTAAGCCATACATTTTGCCTAAATAGACTCCAATTTTTTTATCACCTTTGTATTTAAACTGGTGAATCATGTTTTGAACTGCACCTAATTTTGTAAAATAATATAAAGATGCAGCACTTTCGATAGGTATCCGCCCCCAAAATGTTTTGCTAACTGGATTATCGGCATATTTATGGTAATTTGTTTTGGGTAAATGAAACAAACAAGAGGTGCAAATCACATTTTCGTTCCTCAATAATACATCTTCACAAGCTGCACAAAGCTTCGGATATAGGAGCGAAATAAAGTCATTTAGATAGGTCATAAATATTATTTTTTTATAATTATTCGGAACTTAGATTAAAAACACTAATTTTGCAGTAAAATTAATCATTAAATCTAAGCAGTCAACAAATAAAAATTTAATTAAAATGGCAGAAGTTGATAATCAAATAAAGAAATACAAAAGAATTATATTAGTTCTTTTAGCAGTGATCGTAATATTAGTGATATTACTTATTGTACAGAGCAATAGGGTAAGTACTATTTATGTTCAGAAAAACGAAGGTGTAGCCAAAAACACAGAACTACAAAGAGAATTGGACTCTTTGTTGAGCGAACACAAACATATAAAGATGGAGTATGGAACTTTATCTGACAAATTAGCTCAAAAGGATAGTATTATTATTGCAAATGCTACCGAAATCCAAAAGTTAATTGCGATGCAAGGTGACTATACCCGCACCAAACGTAAACTTGAATTGTTGCGTAACATTACCCAAGATTATGTTGCCCGTTTGGATTCGCTATACACTGTTAACAGAGAGTTGACGAATGAAAATATCAAAATTAAAAAAGATATAAGAAACGAAAAAGAAATTAGTAGTTCGTTGGCTAAGGATAAAGATGTGTTGGTTGAAAAAATTAATTTAGCTTCTCAACTTAAAGCTTACAATATTAAAGCTGGTACAGCTAAATTACGTTCTGGTGGCAAAAAAGAAGTTGAAACTGACAAAGCAAAGAGAGTTGAACGCGTTAATATTTGTTTTACTTTAAGTGAGAATAAGATTGCAGGTGCTGGCACTAAAACTATTTATATTCGTATTGCCCGTCCTGATAATGTTATTGTTTGCGAAGGAAAAGACGAAAGATATTCTTTCGATTATCAAGGTCAAAAAATACAGTTCTCGATGAAAAAAGATATAGAATACAATAATAAATCGCAGGATATTTGTTTAACGTGGAATAAAAAGGATACTAAAGAAGCTGCGATGATAGGCAAATATAATGTATCTATTTTTGTTGATGGTTACGAAATTGGACAAACACAATTTGAACTGAAATAGGTTTTAATTTATACCATAATAATAAGCCCGGATATTTTGTTTATAACTATCCGGGCTTTTTTTATAATATATTTTTCAAATTTAAGTTAAATAGATAGGGTAAAATCCACAAAAAATAACTTACTTTGTACTTCCTTATTTAAGATTATTAAGGAACAATTTTATTTTTAATTTAAACTTAAAAAAACAAGAATTATAATATGAGAATAGCGGTATTAGGATTTGGAGCAGCGGCAATTGGTTTTATCGAGCGAATGAAAAATGAAGCGCATGATATTGTAGTGTTCGAAAAAAGCAAGGATATTTATTCATCAAGTATCTCGGGTATTCGTGCAGACGGTAAGCTTTTTGTGTCGACGGAGATGGGCGGAGATATTGCTATTGATGTTGTGTTGCAAAAGAAACTTGTCGACTTTTATATAAATCATACCGAAAATAAACAATACGAAACAGGCAAATCATTTACCAATAGTGATTATTTCGACAAATTTTATAATAAAGGTTTTATGCCTATCACTTCCGAATTCTATCACATAGGTACTGATCAGTTGAAGATTGTTTTGAATAATATTTATCAGAATTATCTTACATATAAAAATATTGAATTTAGATTCGACAATAATGTTAAAGAAGTAAGCATAAGAGATAACAAGGCATTTATTAATAATACAGAGGAAGCTTTCGACAAAGTGGTGATTGCTGTTGGCAGGAGTGGGCACAAACTTGTAAATACTATTATAAAAAGATATCCTGAGATGGTGCTCGACAATACTAAAGTGGATTTAGGTATTCGTTATGAGCTCCCCGACCATGTTGTGGACGATCTTAATAAAGAAATGTACGAATTTAAGGTGAAGTATAAAAGCAAAACCGGATATATGGTTCGTACTTTTTGCAACAATCCATCGGGCTTTGTGGTTACCGAAAACTACGACGATTTTACGACTGTTAATGGTCATGCTAAAATGAATGAAAAGAGCAGAAATACTAATTTTGCTATCCTGGTTACCGTTCAACTTACCGAACCTTTTAACGACCCTATTGGTTTTGGTTCTCATATTGCCAAGCTTACAAATCTTTTGTCGGGCAAAGGAAAAGTCATTCTTCAAACCTATGATCATTTTAAAAATTCAAAAAGAACTAAAAATATCTATAGAGTAAAGCCTTCGTTGGACCCTTCAAAATATATTCTTGGGGATATTAATCTTGCTTTTCCACGCAGGATTATCGAAAGTATTATTGATTTTATCGATAATTTAAACGAGGTTGTTCCCGGTATTGCCAACCCTGATAATTTGGTTTATGCTCCCGAAATTAAGTTTTATTCAAATTTATTTGATAATAATAAATTCGATAATCTTAAGTTGGCTGGTGATTGTTCGGGACATACGCGTTCTATTATTTACGCTACTGCTCACGGTTATATGGTTGCCGAAAGTTTTTTAAACATTCAATAATTTAAAAACAGTATGAATATTTTTAAACATAATTTCTCAAGTTTTCTTTTGTTAATGCTTATTTTTGCTTCGGCTTGTTCGCCTAAGCTTACAAATATAAGTACTGATAAAACTGTTGTTCCTATAATTAAAGATAGTGCGACAAGAGTAAAAGAGGCGGTTTATGCAAAGTTAACCGACGATTATTATCAGCCAGATTTTATCCGCAACGAAGATTATGTGTACGACACCAATATTCATACAATATTATTATATAAGACAGGTTGGTTTTTGTCGCAGCCTGTTATTAAACTTAATTCAGAGGAAACGCTCGACTTTTCTTTTGATGATTTTGATGTGGATGTTAAGAAATATAAGTATACTTTTCAGCAGTGTGATGCAGGATGGCAACCTTCGTTGTTGCAACAGGTGCAGTATATTGACGGTTTTATGGATGATTATATTGATGAATATAAATCTTCATTTAATACCATTCAAAAGTATGTGCATTATTCGATGACGTTTCCAAAACAGACGATGAAGATTACCAAATCTGGCAATTATATTTTAAAAGTATATCTGGAGGGCAAAGATCAGCCTGTGATTACACGTAGATTTATGGTGCTCGAACAAAAGGTGGATGTTAAAGGAAAGATTATGGATGCGACCATGCTTATTGATAGAAAGTATAAGCAACAAGTTGATTTCAAATTGCAGTCGGGGGAGTATCAGATTACAAATCCATATCAAAATCTCACCGTTATTATTTGTCAGAATGGCCGACAGGACAATGCTATTCGTACTCTTAAGCCGCATCTGGTTAAAGGTTCTGAGTTGATTTATGATTTTCAGGAGGGGAATGTTTTTAATGGGGGTAATGAATATCGTAATTTTGATATTAAAAATTTAAGGTATGCTACCGAAAGGGTCTATCGTTTGGGCTACGACAATCATTTTAATCATGTGTTTTTGATGCCTGATTTGCCTCGACCTTTTAAGGTTTATAAAACGGATGAAGATATTAATGGCAAAAAGGCGATACATGCCAACGATGTGAAGGACAGCGAAACGGAGGCAGATTATGCGATGGTGCATTTTACTTTGCCTTACGAAGCGCCACTTACTGATGGCAATTTGTATATAATGGGGGCGCTTACCGATTGGCAGTTTACAAAGGAGGGGCAGCTGAAATACAATTATGTTGATCATAATTACGAAGCCACTTTATTTTTAAAACAGGGCTATTACAACTATCAATATGTTTTTTTAAAGAATGGAGAAAAGGTAGGTGACGAAACATTTGTTGAGGGTAACCATGCTGATGCCGAGAACGATTATTTTATTTATGTTTA
>CAYRBL010000157.1:0-7598 GCA_964422385.1 uncultured Bacteroides sp. | reverse complement strand
GTTAACATTATTGTTTTGGAGTCGAACTTTAAGAAGATACTTATAAAATAAAGCAACAAAGCGATGCCCAGATATGTTAATATTCGCTTTAAATCGTAGTTGATTGGATAATGTTTCTGTCCTAAAACATAAGAAACCACCATTATTAAGAAATAACAAATCAAGGTGGCCCATGCAGCGCCCATATATCCCATCGAAGGCACCATTGCAAAGTTTAAAATTAAAGTAACGGCAGCACCAAAGGTTGAAATGTATGCTCCATAAATCGTTTGGTCGGTGAGTTTGTACCAAATGGATAAATTGTAGAAGACACCCAAACATAAGTTGGCAAGCAACAAGATTGGAATAACTGGCGCACCTACCCTGAAATCTTTTCCTACAAAAAGAATGATAACATCTATATACATCATCACCACAAGGAAAATAAAGGCACATATTATGATGAAATATTTCATTACATCAGCATAAATTTTCTTTGCATCTTTGTTTTTAGCATTAGAAAAGAAGAAAGGTTCGGCAGCAAAACGGAAGGTTTGTATGAAAAGCGTCATCAATATCGACACCTTATAACATGCTCCATAAATGCCCAGTTGCGCCATGGCGTCGCCTTTTGTAATAAGATGTTTTAATAAGATTCTATCGAAGGTTTCGTTTACAATTCCCGACATTCCCCACACCATAATTGGCAATGCATAAAGCATCATTTGTTTCCACAGCACTTTGTTGAACTCAAATTTAATGCTTATTATTTCGGGTAATAATATCAAGAGCGTAAGAATACTTGCGAGCAGGTTAGAGATAAAAATATAGCCTACTCCTATCTCTTTTTTATAAAATAAATTAATAATATTGCCCACAAAAGAATGTTCGTGATGCTTTAGAATGTAAGGGCATAACACTATTAAGAAAAGATTGAGGCCAATTTGAGAAGCAATGTTCACTGATTTGATAAAGGCAAAACGTTTGGCTTTGTTAAGCTCCCTTAAGCGGGCAAAAGGCACAGCCGTTAGGGCATCAAGGCCGAGTATAAACGCAAACCATACTATATATTCTTTATTGTTGGCATACCCCAAAGCCGATGCTATAGAACTGGAGAAAAGCCAGGCAAGCGTAATAAATAAGACAGAACTTACAAGCAACGAAATGATGGAAGTGCTGTAAACTCCCGCTTTATCATTCTCTTTTTGCGAAAACCTAAAGAATGCTGTTTCCATTCCGTAGGTAAGTATCACCATCAAGAATGCGATGTAGGCATATAGCTCAGTTACTACGCCGTACTCTGAAGTGGAGAAAACTCTTGTGTAAAGTGGCACCAATAAATAGCTAAGTAATCTGCCAATAATGGTAGGAAGACCGTAGATTGCCGTTTGACCTGCTAGTTTCTTAAGTGGATTCAATAGTATTATTACAATTTAAAAGTGCAAAGATATATTATTTCTACTATTTAAGAATAAAACTTTTTAATGAGCAAAGCTATTCTTACAGTTTTATTAATTTTTCAACTCTTTATCGGTAATGTTAAAGGTAATTATTTTACGTGCCAGACGCTTTCTGTCAATACCTAACAAAACCGCAGCGTGCGATTTATTATTGTTCGTCTTCTTAAGCGCACTTACAATAATCGCTCGCTCTACATTCTCTAGATTATATGTTTCCAAGTCCTGGTACTCTAAAGGCGCACTGGAAATAAGGTTGGAATCAATCTGGAAATGCTTTATTGTTAATCTATCATCATCGCAAATAATAACTGCACGTTCTATCATATTTCTAAGTTCCCTAATGTTTCCAGGGAAAGCATAGTTTTGAAGAATACGAAGGGTATTCAAATCAACTCCTTTTATTTTCTTTTTGGCTTGCTTCGAAAACTCTTTAAGATAGTACTCAATTAAGCTTGGAATAGCTTCTTTCCTTTGACGTAATGGAGGAATATTTATAACAAAAGAATTTAAACGATGCAGCAAATCTATCCTAAATCTATCTTCTTCGCACATATGTTTTAAGTCTCTGTTGGTAGCAGCCACAACCCTTACATCTATTTCCATTTCCTTGCTATCTCCAATCTTTGAGACCCTACCTTCTTCCAGAACTCTTAGGAACTTTCCTTGCAACTCATATTTTAAATCTCCTATTTCGTCAAGAAACAAAGTACCTTTATGCGTAACTTCAAACATCCCCGACTTGGTTTCGACTGCATCTGTAAATGCTCCTCGTTTATGTCCAAAGAACTCGCTTTCGAACAAAGTATCAGGAATAGCTGAGCAGTTTACAGCATTAAAGTAATTATTCTTTCGGGCACTTAAGTAATGAATCATTCGTGCAACCATTTCCTTTCCTGTACCACTTTCTCCAGTAATAAGCACAGTAGTTTTATCAGCTTTAGCTACCTTTACAACTAAGTCCAGCACATTTTTCATTGCAGGACTTTCGGCTATCATATTCCATCTGAACTTTGAGTTTAGCTCTTCGGCTATCAACGAATAATTAGTTTCAACAGCTTTTAGTTTCTTATTTATTTCGATAAAACGTTGCGTACGATGGATGGCTCCTTCAACATCTATTGACCTGAATGGCTTCTGGAAAAAATCATTTGCTCCCGACCTCAGTGCTTGTATTACCATATCCATATCCCCGTGGCCTGTAATCATAATTACTTCCAGAAAAGGATATTTCTCTTTTACTTCTTTCAAGTAAGTAATACCATCTTTTTCGGGTAGCTTTACATCGAGGATAGCAATATCTATTTCGTTTTTTTCTAATATAACTGTAGCCTCCGAAGGCAAACTTGCCTGATATATTTCAAAACCTTTTTCAGTAAGAAACTCGCTAAGTTCGTCCCTCACACCTTGGTTGTCGTCTAATACCAGTATCTTTAATTTTGTCATTTGTTCTATTTCTTATTATGCTAAACTTTAGGTAACGATATCTTCATCAATGTATATTCGTTCTCTATACTTTCTGTTTCAATCTCACCTTTCATCTCATTTATTATACCATAAGCAATCGATAAGCCCAATCCTGTGCCTTTGTTTGCTTCTTTGGTTGTATAAAATGGCTTAAAGATATTATCAATGTTCTCAAGTTTAATACCTATTCCATTATCTTTAACTAAAATTATATTCATTTCTTTTTCTTCTTTTAATATGATATCAATTGTTTTATTAAGAAGAATTCCATTTGTGTGTCGCTCCTTTTCCATTATTGCATCCTTTGCATTCGACAGCAAGTTGAGCATTACTTGTTCGAATTTATATTTATTCCCTCTGGCATATAACAATGTTGGACACTCAAAGTTTATATCTATATTGTTTCCAACATAGGTTTTCCTTACTAAAAGCAATGCGTTTTCTATCGTTTCGTTTATACTATATTTTTCAAAAATAGTTATCTGTTGGTCTCTCGAAAAAGTACGTACGTGTTCTATTATATTCTCAATTCTGGTAACGTATCCAAACAAAGTTTTTAGTTTTTCTTTCAGATACACTTGATCGACTCCCGAAGAATTTGCTTTGTTTAGTATATTATCCAAGCCCATCGTAATACCAGTTAATGGTTGGTTAATTTCGTGAGCCATACCAGCAGCCATTTCTCCTATAAACTCCAGCTTTGTCTTTTGCAATAAGGCCTGATCGTGTTGCTCTCTTCTTTTTAGCTCCATCGCAACTTTTTCTTCCAGATACTTATTAAATATTCTTAGCTCTAGCTCGGCGGTTCTTAAATCGGTAATGTCGTGTACAAAACCCAAGACCGCATCTTTACCGTTTATAACAATATTACTCTTGCTAAACTCACAAATTTTAACTGTAGTGTCTTTTGAAATGATTCTTATTTCAGACAATGTATTTTCTTTGGATGAACCTACAATGTTCTCAAAGCTGGCTCTTATCATTGGTCTGTCGTCTACGTGGATTAGGTTGACGATACCCATTTGCATCAACTCTTCTTCATTATAACCTAAAATATCATTTAATTTTGTGTTAGTATAAATGAGTTTATGCTCACTGAAAATAAATATACCATCATTTGTGTTCTCAACAATGGTTTTATATTTCTCTTCGTTTTCTATTAATGCTAATTCAGTATTCTTTATTTCCGTAATGTCGGATACTATCGAAAGATATAGCTGCTGCCCATCAGATTCGAAGATACTGCCGCTGAACATCCCATCTCTCACACTCCCGTTCTTACTAATGAACTTTGCAGAGAAGTTATTGTAATATCCTTTCTCTTTTAGCAGCGCCACTATTCGATACCTATCTTTATAGTCGTGGTAAATCTTTAAATCTCTTACTGATTTCCCTATCACTTCGTCTCTAGTGTAATTAAGAGCATACAGAAATCTATTGTTTACGTCTATAAACACACCTTCATTAAGTGTAGAAATTGATAATATTAGGGGGCTGTGTTTAAATACATCTATAAACTTTCGTTCATATTTGCGTATTTCTTCTTCTATCTTATTTTTCTCTGTAATGTCTTGTATTATTATTAAAAGTCGCTCTAATTTTCCTTCTGCATTAATAAACCGTGTGCCAGTAGACTTAATATTTACAATATTTCCTTTTATCGTTATGGCTCTATATTCTATATTATAATTTTCGACATTATCTTTTTTAATCTTCTCAATCGATTCTTCATACTTTTTTTTATCATTTGGATGAATAAACTCAAAATTATCGAAATAACTTCTGTATTTCTCTTTTTCATTTAAAGAAATTTCATAAATGTTCCAGATGTTATCAGAATAAATAACATCTCCTGTTACAAAATTACGTTCCAAGTAGGCTATCTTAGCTATTCGTTGTGATTCGTTGAGCAATTGTTCGTTTTGAGTAAGCCTTTCAATTGTTTCAGTTAGTTCTTCTTCCTGGTTAAATCTTAATTTATTTTGATAAACAAAAAGCTTTGCATTGTTTATTTTCGAATAAATAAGAAAAGCTATTATTATTATTAATACACCTATTATTATATATAGATTGCTTAAATTTTCGCCCACATTTACTAATAAAAAAGTATTTATGTTTGAATTTATGCCTTCTTTCATACCTAAATTAGCTGCATTGCTTTCGGGCATTGCAATTGCAAATAGTATATATATTAATAGTGTTGCCAATTGTTTCATCATTCAATCAAACGTAAAATATATTTGTTTATGTTATTCATTAAAATAAAAAAAACACTTTAAAATTTTCTGTAAAGATAATCAAATTATAACTACTACAATGCAACAGACCGATAATTTTTTTTCGAACCAACTTATTCACGAAACAAGTCCTTACTTATTGCAGCACGCACACAACCCTGTAGATTGGCATGCATGGAACGATGCAACGCTTGAAAAGGCTAAAAATACTGGCAAGTTAATCCTTGTTAGTATTGGATATTCTGCCTGTCATTGGTGCCATGTTATGGAAAAAGAATCCTTCGAAGATGTTGAAATAGCACGTTTGATGAACGAATATTTTATCTGTATAAAAGTAGATAGGGAGGAGCGCCCGGATGTTGACCAGGTGTATATGAGCGCGGTGCAAATGATTAATGGAAATGGTGGCTGGCCTTTAAATTGTTTTGCATTGCCTGATGGTCGCCCCTTCTGGGGAGGCACTTATTTCCCAAAGCAACAGTGGAAGCAGGTGCTTGAAAACATTTTTTATCTAAAAGAAAAGAAATATTCAGATATAATTTCGCAAGCAGAGGAACTGGTGAAAGGGATTAAAAGCAATGTAATTTTACCTGTTAAAAACACTGCGCTTTTTGATGCTGAAGATATCCAACGACTGTATGACACTTACAATTTTCAGTTCGATACTGAGAATGGAGGTATGTCGCGTGCGCCTAAGTTTCCGATGCCGAATAATTATCAGTTCTTGCTCAGATATTATCATCACACTAAAGATAAAGAAGCTATAAATCATATAGAACTTACCTTAAAAAAGATGGCTTTTGGTGGTATTTACGATCAGATTGGAGGTGGTTTTGCCCGTTATTCGGTAGATAATCATTGGAAGGTGCCTCATTTCGAAAAAATGTTGTATGATAATGCGCAGTTGGTATCTCTGTATTCCAATGCATATCAAATTACCAAAAACGATTTGTATGCTAAAGTTGTTTCGCAAACAATTTCTTTTATAAAAAGAGAACTTATGAATGCCGAAGGGGTATTTTATGCTGCTTTGGATGCCGATTCGGAAGGTGTGGAAGGGAAGTATTATGTGTGGGAAAAGCAAGAAATTGATTCCATTTTAAAGGCGGATGCAGCTCTGGTGTGCGATTATTATAATGTGGATGGCTTGGGATTGTGGGAGGATGATAAAAATATTTTGCTTCGCAATGTGGATGATTTGGCCTTTGCACAAAAGTGGAATTTAGATTTGCCCCAACTTTATACCATAATAAATAATGCTAATTTAAAGTTGCTGGAGGTTCGTAGCAAAAGGATAGCTCCCGGTACCGACGACAAGGTGCTTTGTTCGTGGAATGCTTTAATGATTACCGGATTGGTGGATGCTTACAAGGCTTTTGGAACGGATGAATATCTAGAGATTGCCCAAAATGTAATGCATTTTTTACTTCATAAAATGCGAAGAGAAGATGGTGGACTGTATAGAAATTATAAGGCGGGTAAGGCAACAATTAATGCCTTTATGGAAGATTATGCCTTCGTTATTGAGGCGCTGATTAACCTGTATGAAGTTGATTTTGATGAAACGCATCTTCATACCGCAAAGGATTTGGCGCAATATTGCCTTAAGCACTTTTTTGATGCAGCTACTGGTTTGTTTTATTTTAATCCTACGGATGAAGAAAAGCTATTTGTAAACAAGCAGGAGGTTATCGACAATGTTATTAACTCATCGAATTCGGTGATGGCGGTTTCCTTGTTTAAACTGGCTATAATTTTTGAGATGCCTCACATTTCCGACATCGCGCTGGCAGCAATGAGTTCCATGAAAAGCCAATTGAAACAGTACCCAACTGCATATAGCAACTGGGCTACGTTGATGCTGAACTTTAAGGAGAAATTTTATACTATAGTTATAACTGGAGCAAATATTGAGAGCATACAAAAAGAAATAAATGCCTCTTATCATCCCAATAAGATCCTGTTAGGAAGCAAGGGCAAGAGTGCACTAACACATTTTGATGATAAAAATGCTTCAGCCGAAACGATGCTTTATGTATGCTCCGGCAAAGAATGTATGCTGCCTACCACTGATGTAAATGAGGCTTTGGGAATGCTAAAATGACAAATGCTTTACAGGGATTTCGTCGTTAAGTAGAGGTGCTTGAATAATGGATTAATAAAAGGACTTAGGATTATATTTTGCCTTTATATAGATCTTCAATTGGGAATATCATATCGTAATCATTCCAATTTAGATTGCCGTCTATTATCTGGTAATTTCTAAAATTTGATTCCTCTAAGTATTTCTTAATCGAAGGATGCAAAGAGGTTTCAAGAAATGGTTTAAAGTCGACTAAATGGTTTGTAGCATCGCTAAAATATATACGTATTGCATAATCACCAATATATTTGGCAGCTGTTATTTCAATCAACTCAACTGATGAATCATTATATTCTGTAGTTATTTTCATTTTAT
>CAYRBL010000156.1:0-7615 GCA_964422385.1 uncultured Bacteroides sp. | reverse complement strand
ACACCAATATTCTTTGCTTTTATTTTAAGATATCTTACGGATTTAATATTCTGTTTGCAATTGAATGTCTTTGCAAAAAGATCCTGTCGATCTTTAGATTCAGTATTATTAGCAGTAGTTAATTTAATATAATTGTTGCCGTCATTCGAAACACTAAACTCAACTTCCGATGGTAAAAATATCCACGATTTATAATCCTGTAAGAAGTTGGCTTTAATAGCACTGATATCTTTGTTAGCACCTAAGTCGATTGTAGCAATAAAATCAGTGCCTTCGAAACCTTGCCACAAACCATTAGTGCAGTCAGTACCTCCCATTATTCCATCCACAAGCCCTTGGTCGCCACCTGCATTATATTTAATACTATATTTGTTTTCTAAAGTCACATTCGCAGCATTTGCTTTCGAAGGATTCACTTTTATTGTTAACACTTCTTCCGAATACGAATCGTACTTCTGTCCAATAGCTGATACCGTTACAGGCTTGTTAAAAGATAATGCTTTTGTATATTTCAATGATTTATTAGTAGGAGTTTTGCCATCCAAAGTATAATAAATATGAACGCTTGTATCCTTGCAATTAAGTTTTAAAATACTTTTCTTAGTCAATTTATCAACGCTACCTTTAGCTGTAATAACAGGTGTTCCCGTTATATCTAATATAGGTGCACCTACACCTTTTAAGTCTGTTTTGTTATACTTAAGCTCCTCAAATATCGTAATATGATTCTCTCCTTTCTTTAACCATGGAGCAGGCACATATATAGTCTGTGTTGGCCCGATGTTCCAATACTTACCAAGATTATGTCCATTAATCCACACACAACCTTTACCCCATTTAGAAAGATCAAGATAAGTATCTCCAATTTCATTTAAAGTAAAATACCCTTTTCTTATAACAGGTGTAGAATAATGAGTACCTTTCATAAGTTTCTTATCAGACATGTTATTCATTGGGTAGCCATATATAAGCCAGTTCTTAACTTCCTCGCCTTTATAAGTCACCTTTTCGGTTATACCTTTTCTATTATCATTTAAATAAGGTCCATAGTTAATTCTACCATTGTTTTCTACAAATATATCCAGAGTAACTTTCCCTGCAGGGATGTTAATTGTAACAGTATCCTGTTCCATTCTTCTATCTAAAATAGCCACTCTTTTACCATTAATAAAAATCAAAGCATAATCCCTTACATGTTTAATATCAAGCACTCCTTTTGAAGGTCCTGTCAAAGTAGTTCTGTAAAGCATATATCCATATCCCTGATTTATATCTTCAAACGACAATGGATTAACTGATTCTATAGCTTTTGGAAGAGAATTAAATAATGAAATAGCCATTTCCAATTTTATTATAGGAATAGTAATTGTTTTCTTAGGCTTAGGTACCTCTGGAATTCTGGGTAAGTCTTCAGGAGAAGTATATTTCTTTATAACATCACGCATCGCCATGAACTTAGGCGTAGCATTTCCTGCTTCATCAATTGGTGCGTCGTAATCATAACTAGCAGTTTGCGGACGGAAAGGCGGCATGTTGGCACCATTCCAGAAATCACGGGTTGTACCGCCATGAACCATGTAAATATTTATAGATAATCCTGCAGCAAGCACAGAATCATAGGTGTCGATAAAACTCTTGAAAGGAACTGTATGATGCGTCAAACCCCATGAATCGAACCAAGCGGGATACCACTCAGCAATAAAGTAAGGCCCATGATTATTGTTATATTTATTAATTAAATTCTTTACTTCTTTCACTTCGTCCCATCCATTTACGGCAGGTAACAAGCCCGGAAGATACCCATTAGGCATTTGAGAAGGACCATCGCAAGTGTAAAAATCTACTTCAAAACCTGCTTCTCTTAAATAGTTTTTATTTATGGTAAGATATTCTTTATCTTTATCATAAGAACCATATTCATTTTCGACTTGCACCATAATTATAGGCCCACCTTTTGTAATTTGCAAAGGAGCTAACTCTTTTCCAAAAGCATTAATATACTTTTTGCTCATCTCTAAAAACTTTGGATCACGGCTTCTAACTTTAACATCTTTTTCCTTGATCAACCACCATGGATATCCACCGAATTCCCACTCTGCGCAAGCATAAGGACTAGGTCGGATGATTACCCATAAACCTTCTTCTTGTGCAGCCTTTACAAACTCGGCAACATCAGCATTTCCCGTGAAATTATATACACCTTTTTCGGTTTCGTGATAGTTCCAGAACACATAAGTGCAGATAGTGTTCAAACCCATAGCCCTTGCCATCTTCAAACGATCGTGCCAGTACTCGCGGGGGATGCGTGCAAAATGCATTTCACCACTTATTATCTGGAATGGCTTCCCGTCCAACATAAAATTTCCTTCCCCAACCTTAAAAGTATGCTGTGGATTCTGAGCCTGTACAAACTGTACAAACAAAATTAAAACCAAAACCTGTAAAACCCTTTTCATAAGATGATATTTTGATATGTTTTTATTAATTTTTTTTTAACTTTAAGTACTTTAAGTATTTTAGGCACTTTAGGCACTCTCATTCTCGTCCGTTTCCATTCTTTTCTTCAAACTTTCCAGCTCTTTTTCGTGCTCTAAAATCTCGTTTTCTTTACGCTGAATAGTTAATTTTGTAGAACTAATTCTCGATTTCAAACCTGCAATAATATTCTCGCCTTTGTTAGCCATCGTTACGATGTCAAGCTGGTCAGTTAGTTCTTCCAGGTATTCTTCGTCTTTTGCAATCTCATCATCCAAACTATATAGCAGCGTTTCCAATTCTGTTATCTTGAAATTCATTTTCAACTCCCAGTTCTTTTTCTTATTCCTAAAGAAATCGTCCACTCTTCTGTTGAGAATTTCGAATGCATGTTGCAGGCGGTTGTACAATTCCTCCCGTTCTTCTCTCTTAATTTTTATACCTCTAAATTCATTTTGAATTTTCTTTAGATATTCTCTCGTTTCTTTATATTCTGTTGAAGTTTCAGCTACTTTATAGCCATCTTCGACCATAGCTTTAAGCTTGCTATAATTTAAGTTAGACTCTTGTTCGTATAAAACCTGATCTTTGTTTTGGTTTTTATGTAAGGTCTCAAATGCTTCTTGCAGCAAAGCCGATAGTTCTTCTTTTTGTGAGCGAATCAAAGCAGATTCTCTAATGGTTTGTTGTAATTCTTTCAGGCTTTCTCTTACATCATGGAAATCGGTTGTAGTTTTTGCAATTGCAAGTAGTTCTTCTGTTTTAGGTTTGAGATTTGCATAATTACTTTCGGCTTCTATCTCGAAATTAATATTCTGTTCTTCTTTTTTAGCCTTTACTTTCTTGAAAGAATCTTGTATTTTGCCATACAATTCATCTTTTTGCTCTCTTTTTAAAACAGCATTTTTCAATTCTTCCTGTACCTTTATTAATACACCCATTGCCATTCCTATTTCAGTAGTGCTTTCGGCAATTTCGATGGCTTGGTTGGTTTCAGCTTTAAGACGTATGTAATTGTTATTAGCTACTGTTTCGTCAACAGCAGTAGATTTCTCCTGATATTCTTTTAACTTTGTAAAAGCATCCTGAAGCCTTCCGTACAAATCATTTCTTTGGTCAGGATGTAATCTTGCACCCTTAAAATTTGATTGTACTTCGATAAGAAAATCCCAACTTTCTTTAAAACTTTTAGGATTATACGCAACATAAATTGCTTCGTCTACCAGGTTTTTAAGTTTTAAATATGTTTGTGCAGCTTCATTTTCGATTGCAGTTCTTTCGTTTTCTATCTTTTTATTAAGAGCAGCAAACTCATCTTGAAGTTTTGTATATAATTCCTCACGGTTTTCGCGCAATAAATTCAAACCTTTAAATTCATTTTGAACTTCTATCAAAAAACCTTTAGCATCCCTGAGGTTGGTAGTATTTCTTACTTTCTTAATAGCAGCTTCCAGTTTACTTTTAAGATTATTATAATTTTTGATAGCTTCATCGTCTCTATTCGTATTCCAATCCATTATGTTATAATATTGAGTGTAATTATTGAGTGCTTTTTTCTAATCGTACAAAGGTAAATTATTTTTATAATATCAGCGTGTATTTTTATTTATTTTATCAACAATCTTAAAAACAGTATTGGTTTACATATAATAATAGGAGTGAAACTATAATTTTAAATGATTATAATTTCTAAAGAGATACTAATTTAAATATGATAGGAGGGGAGTTAAAGTTTAGGAATAAACTTTAATTATAATAAAAGTATGATGTTTAAATAGGTTTTATCGTTTAAATAATCCTATAAATCTCCATTATTTCTTCTAATATCTTACCAAAATTAATCTTTAAATCAATTAAATTCCCACTGTGCACATCAAAAACCCAACCATGAACTAATAGTTTTCGTTCTTTAAATGCTTTTTGTACATCCGGTGTTTTTATTACATTAAAACATTGTTCTTGCACATTTAATTCCACAAGTCGTTTGTATTTTTCTTCCTCGCTTTTCAGTGCATCAAGTTCGGGCTTATGCAGTCTGTAGACATCACGAATATTCCTGAGCCAAGGATTCAAAATGCCCATATCTTCCGATTGCATCGCTGCTTTTACACCATTGCAATAATAATGACCACACACAACAATATTATCAACTTTTAGGTGACTTACCGCATAATTTATAACCGACATCGCACTTAAATCGGTATTGGGGACCATATTGGCAATATTGCGATATACAAATACCTCGCCAGGCTGCACACCCATCAATTCTTCGGTAGTAACTCTGCTATCAGAGCAACCTATATACAATAGCTTTGGATTTTGCCCTTTTGATAAGTTCTTAAAATAATTTTCGTCTTTTTTAAGCTTATTTGCTATCCATACCTTATTATTTTTAAAAATTTGTTCTATATTCATTATTGTTTATGAATTTAATGTAATTCTATATAAACCTAAATGAGCGCACAAAGTTTATTTTCTTATTAATTTGAATAAAACATTAAATTGTATGATTTTGTAAATTAAGTAAAGTTATAGTATGAAAATATAAAAAAAGCTCAACCTTTTATTGATTGAGCTTTGTAATACCTCACCCTAGCCCTCTCCAAAAGGAAAGGGAAAAAGGCAAGTATTTATATTAAATTGTTATTAACTTTAGTTCACTTCAAACTTCACACTTTAGGCACTTTTTAATTAGTTTGTATATACACATTCTTGGTATAAGTAGTAGAACAGCCTGTTGTAGGATCTGTTTCTGTTACAATAATAGGCCAAGCACCATATACACCACAAGGATTGATGAAGGTATCTTCTATACAATTGCCTTGAGAAGGATTGGTAACAGTTACACTACCGAAGCCACTCCAAGAATAAAGATGTCCAGCTATGTAAGGTGTACAGTAGGTAATAACATTTGTACAATGTACATAATAAGCATCACTGGGAGAACCTGTGATAAGTGGAGTAGGAGCAGGATTTATTGTAATATTACTTCCATTATCCAACCCAATATATACAGGTAAGTTAGAAATTATTCTTATCCTGTAAGCTGTTCCGAATAAAGTAGTGAGTGGGATTGTAGCAGTTATATTTCCAGATATGTTAGAAGTAAGAGTTCCTATATTTACAGGATTTGCAAAACTCCCTACAGCGTTACTTAACTGTGCAGTAAAAATATTTTCACTTCCCAGTATCCCTGTGCTTGTAAAAGTAATATTAAAAGTATTTCCTACACAAAATGTATTTTGAGGAACAGAAGTTGTAATTATTTCTATTTCCGGTTGCTGTTGTCCTTGAGATAGCGTTATATTATTTTGATGTAAAGTAGCATTAAAGGGTTCTCCCATAGTCCATGATAGAGATATTCCAGAACCAGTGGAATATCCACTACTTGATGAAATAACCTTTGGACTTAACGTTTGCGACCAAAGTAAGCTTGTTGTTATGATACACAACAACAGGCTAAGTATATATCTTTTCATTTAGTAATTTTGAAATACATTAGAATTTTGTTTTATTTAATTAAAAATTAATCAAATTTCTAATAAGCATGAATACTAAATGTAACACCTCCTTGATATCCTGATACAGGATTATCGCAAGACCATACTATATATAATCTGTCACCAGCATTTACTGTAGCTGTATGTGTAAGATCGTTAGTTGAAGACGTTGCTACGGCACCTGCTATCGAACTATTAAGAGTAAAAGACACCTGAATAGAGGTTGGTACATCATTAATATAAATAATTCCAGTAAAATTATTTGATGAGTTTCCAGAACCAATAGTAAATCCATTTACATAGAATTTATCTATAGTAAATGAAGTAGGAGCAATAGTTGTTACGAATGCTTTTGTTGCTGCAGCTACTGTTGTACTTGAATTAGACGTAGCAAAGCTACCATAACTTGATGCAGAATTAGCTATAGAAATACTGCTAGAAAAGATATATGAATTTGCAGCAGTAACAGTAGCCCAAGTACCATCACCTCTTAAGAAAGTAGTATTATTAGCAGTTCCATTTCCAAGTCTTGAAGTTCTTACAGTACCTGTTGAAATATTACTTGCATTAAGATTTGTAAGATTAGCACCACTAATTGCTGGCAAACTTTCGATCGTAGGATTAGGATAAGTACCTCCTAAATTACCACCAGCAGCTCCACTTAAAATAGAAGGACTAGAAGGTCCCGGAGGGCCCATTGGTCCCATTGGACCTTCTGGCCCAGTTGAGCCAGGTGAACCATCCATACCATCCATACCTGGCATACCATCCATACCATCATTTCCTTGTGGACCCATTGGCCCTTCTGGACCTGTTAGACCGATTGGTCCTTCTGGACCTGTTAGACCGATTGGGCCTTCTGGTCCCGTTAGACCGATTGGCCCTTCTGGACCTGTTAGACCGATTGGTCCTTCTGGCCCTGTTAGACCGATTGGTCCTTCTGGCCCTGTTAGACCGATTGGTCCTTCTGGTCCTGGAAAACCTTCTGGTCCTGCTGGTCCCATTTCTCCTTGTGCACCTGTTGGGCCTTCTGGTCCCATTTGACCTTCAAAACCTTCTGGTCCTGCTGGTCCCATTTCTCCTTGTGCACCTGTTGGGCCTTCTGGTCCAGTTGCTCCTGGCGCTCCTGTTGGTCCTTCTGGTCCTGCTGGTCCCATTTCTCCTTGTGCACCTGTTGGTCCTTCTGGTCCAGTTGCTCCTGGCGCTCCTGGCGCTCCTGTTGGTCCAGCTGGTCCTGTTTCTCCTTGTGCCCCTGGCGCTCCAGCTGGTCCTATCGGCCCTGTTGGTCCTGTTGAACCTGTCGCCCCTGTCGCCCCTGTCGCTCCTGTTGGACCTGTTGGTCCTGTTTCTCCTTGTACCCCCGTTGCTCCTGGCGCCCCAGCAGGTCCAGCAGGTCCTGTTTCTCCTTGTACCCCTGGCGCACCAGCTGGTCCTATCGGCCCTGTTGGTCCTGTTGAACCTGTCGCCCCTGTCGCTCCTGTTGGTCCTGTTGAACCTGTCGCTCCAGCTGGTCCAGCTGGTCCTGTTTCTCCTTGTACCCCCGTTGTTCCTGGCGCTCCAGCTGGTCCAGCAGGTCCTGTTTCTCCTTGTACCCCTAGATCGGAAGAGCACACGTCTGAACTCCAGTCACCTGAAGCTAT